>JAHFSL010000031.1:0-2928 GCA_023265785.1 Candidatus Coatesiibacteriota bacterium
GCGGCCACATCCTCGTCATAAATGTGCTTCTTCTTGTCGGCAAGGGCCATGAGCGCGTCGTACACCCGCTTCAAGCCCCCCTCGTCCACGGTGAGGCCGAGCTCGTCGAGCTTGCGCCGCACCATGTGTTTCCCCGAGTGCTTCCCGAGCACGAGCCGGGTCTCGGGCACGCCGACCGACTGCGGGGTCATGATCTCGTACGTGTCGCGGTCTTTCAGCATGCCGTCCTGGTGGATGCCCGCCTCGTGCGCGAACGCGTTGATCCCGACGATGGCCTTGTTGGCCTGGACCGGCATCCCGGTGAGCCGGGACACCAGCCGGCTGGTCCGGTAGAGTTCCTCCGTCCGGACGCCGGTCTGCACCCCGAGCGTCGCCCGCCGGGTCCGGATGGCCATCACGATCTCCTCGAGCGAGGCGTTCCCGGCCCGCTCCCCGATCCCGTTGATCGTGCACTCGGCCTGCCCCGCCCCCGCGGCCAGCCCCGCAAGCGAGTTGGCCACGGCCATCCCGAGGTCGTTGTGGCAGTGAACCGAGACGGTGACCCGGGCGAGCCCGGGGACGGCGACGAAGAGGCGCCGGAACATCGCACCGTACTCATCCGGCGTGGCGTACCCCACCGTGTCGGGCACGTTGATCGTGGTCGCACCGGCCCCCACCGCGGCCGCCACCACCCGGCTCATGTACTCGAACCCGGAGCGCGATGCGTCCTCCGGCGAGAACTCCACATCGTCGGTATACGCCTTGGCCTGCCGGACGGCGGCGACGGCCAGCGCCTCGACCTCGGCCGGGCTCTTGCGGAGCTTCTTCTCGAGGTGGATGGTCGAGGTGGCGATAAAGGTGTGGATCCGTTTCCGGCGTGCCGGCTGGAGGGCATCCCCCGCCGCCTTGATGTCCGCCGGATGGCACCGCGCCAGCCCGCAGATGACCGGCCCCTTGACCTCCCGGGCGATCCGCTGGACGGAGGCGAAATCACCCCGCGAGGAGATCGGAAACCCCGCCTCGATGATGTCCACCTGGAGCCGGGCGAGCTGGTGGGCGATCTCGACCTTCTCGGCCGTGGTGAGGCTTGCGCCCGGGGACTGCTCCCCATCGCGGAGGGTGGTGTCGAAGATCTTGACGGTACGCATGGGATTAAGATTCTCCTGGCCCCATCTGGGGCGGCGGGACCCGTCGGGGTCCGGCCAGTCACAAGTTTAGCGAAAAGGTCAGCGGTTGGGTTTGGGGTGCAGGGGGGCTTGGCGGGGGCCCGCCAGTCGGCGCTCGGCCCAGTCCACCCAGGCCGGCACAATCGCGCTGGCCCAACGCACGTTCACCAGGAACCGCACGGCGAGCCCGGTGAGGACATAGAGGAGGAAGATGGCGAAGAGGAGCTGGGGAAGCGCCCAGACCACGTACATGAAGACGAGGACGGCCAGCACCACCCCGACCGGCCGGGGCCGGGAAAGTTGGGCCCCCTTGAAGTGGAGGTACGGCGTCCGGCTGACCATGAGCCAGGCGAGGCCGGCAACCCCCACCGCGGCCCAGGGCGCGATCGCCCGCTGGAGCCACTCGGCCTGCGAGGGCCGGGCGAGGCTCCAGATCTCAAACCGCGGAAGGGTCTCCATGAAGATGACAAAGGCGGCCACCGTGGCCGCCGCGGGCGGGCTGGGCAGGCCGTTGAACCCCCCCGAGGTGTTTTCCACGTTGGCATTGAATCGGGCAAGCCGGAACGCGACACACGTGATGTAGAAGACGGTGGCGGCAAGCCCCCAAATGTAGAAGGTCTTGAGGGAATACACGTACATGAGCCAGGCAGGGGCCACGCCAAAGGAAACAAGATCCGCCATGGAATCGAACTCCATTCCGAACTCACTGCAGGAGTCGGTAGCCCGGGCAATCCGGCCGTCGAAGGCGTCCATGATGCCGGCGATGAGGATCATGAAGGCGCACATGAGGGCGGCGCTCTCCCCGCCGTCAATGAGCATGGCGATGCCCACACTGCTCACGATGAGGCTCGTGGCCGTAAACAGGGTCGGGATCGGGTAGATGCCGCGGAGTCGCCGCCGGGTCTTCATGGCTGGAAGTCTACCTTACCGAAGGTCAGCGCCATCGGGCAACCGGGGTCAGGCCCCCCGCGACCCGATCGCCCGGCCTGACAACGATTTTCGCGGTGGCCGGGAGGGTCACACGGACCTGCGAGCCCAAATGGATGATTCCCATCCGGTCACCCTGGGTGACGGCCTGACCGGGCTCCAGCCAGCACTCCACTTTGCGGGCGGCCCAGCCCGCCACCTGCACCATCTCGACCCGGCCGCGCTTCGCCGCGAACACCGTCGTGCACCGGGTATTCCGGGTCCCCGCCGCATCGTCAAACGCCATGAGGTAGGCGCCCCGGGTGTACCGGCGCGAGATCACCCGGCCCGAGACCGGGGCGCGCTGGACATGCACGTTGTACAGCGCGAGAAAGATCTCAATCGTCACGGTTCGCCCGTCCCGGTGGATCCTGCGGACCGTGCCATCGCCCGGCGCCACGATGACCGCCTCGTCCCGCCGCACGGCCCGTTCCGGGTCCCGGAAGAACCAGGTGAAGGCCGCCGCAAGGACGAGCGCCACCACGCACCCGCCGAGGCTCAATCCCCGGAGGACCGTGTGGGCCTCCCCCGTGCGGGTCCACCCCAGCCAGCAGAGGAGGGCGATACTGAATGACACCGTCAAATACGGGACGGACGCGCGGGCCAACTGCATGGAAAAAGGTTAGTGCGGCCGAGCGAGAGTGAGGCCGCCGCGGAGCCGCGAATTGAGTTCGCGGCGGAGCGGCCGTGCTGGGAGGATTCTCCTACTCCACACTATTGTCTCTCGGGGCGGAGCGCGCGGACGGCCTTGCCGGCGCGACACATTTCCGACTCGCGGATGACCTTGAGTTCCTTCTCCAGCCCCTTGCGATAGTCG
>JAHFSL010000031.1:2938-12308 GCA_023265785.1 Candidatus Coatesiibacteriota bacterium
AACACGGGCTTGCTGGCGTTGCGAAACGCCTTGTACCAGTCGAGCGCGCCGCGCTGGGCGGTCGTCGAGCAGTTGGCGTACATCCAATCCATCCCGTTCTCGCCGATCAAGGGATAGAGGGACTGCGTCGCCTCCTCCACGGTCTCATTGAACGACTCCAGCGCCGAATGGCCATGCTTGCGCAGGGTCTCATACTGGGCGAGCCAGAGGCCGTAGATCGCCCCCATGAGCACCCCACGCTCGCCCGTGAGGTCCGACACCACTTCTTTTTCAAAGGTCGTCGGAAAAAGATGGCCGGAGCCGATCGCGATCCCGAGCGCTTCGGCCCGCTGGCGGGCCCGGCCGGTGGCGTCCTGGAAGATGGCATAGGACGCGTTGATGCCGCGCCCCTCGAGGAAGTGCCGGCGCACCGTCGTACCCGACCCCTTGGGGGCCACCATGATCACATCCACATCCACCGGCGGCACCACCCCGGTCTGCTCCCGGAACACGATGGAGAACCCGTGGGAGAAGTACAGCGCATCGCCGGGGTGGAGCCGGGGCCGCACCCGCGCCCAGTTGTCCTTCTGGCCGGCGTCGGAGAGGAGATATTGAAGAACGGTGCCGCGTTCGGCCGCTTCCTCCACGGAGAAGAGCGTCTTCCCGGGCTTCCATCCGTCGGACTTCGCAAGGAACCAGGACGGCCCGTCCTTGCGCACGCCCACGATGACCTTGAGGCCGTTGTCGCGCATGTTCTGCGACTGGCCGCGCCCCTGCACGCCGTAGCCGAGCACCGCAACCGTCTCGCCCTTGAGCGTCCGGAGCACCTTCGCCCGGGGCCAGTCCCGCCGCTCGACCACCTTCTCCACCGCCCGACCGATCTTCACGGTTTTCACTTGCGCTTGGTCTCCTTCTTGGCAGTTGTTTCGCGCACGGTGCGCGCAAGGGCGACATTCCCGGTCCGGGCCATTTCCTTGATGCCGAACGGCCGCACCAGGTCCAGGAACGCCTCAATCTTCTCCGCGTTGCCGGTCAACTCGATCGTGAGGGCCTTCGGCGCCACATCCACGATCCGGGCCCGGAAGACGTCCACCAGTTCGATCAACTGGGACCGGGCGGCCCCCTCGGCGTTCACCCGGATCAGGAAGAGTTCCCGCTCGATAAACTTTTCCCTGGTGAGATCCTGCACCCGGATCACATCCACCAGCTTGTTCAACTGCTTGGTGATCTGCTCGATCTGGAGGTCATCACCGGAGGACACGATGGTCATCCGCGAGGTCGTCGGCTCCTCGGTCTCCCCCACCGTGAGGGACTCAATGTTGAACCCCCGGGACGAAAACAGACCCGAAATCCTGGCGAGGACCCCCGGCTTGTTCTCCACGAGGACCGAAATGGTGTGGCGCATTGGAAACCGATTGTACCCCGTCTGAACCTAGCGATGTCGCCGACGCGTCTCCCTCGATGCCGTGGAACGGGCGGCCATCAGCGAATAGGTTGGCCATTTCGCACGGAGCCGACCATGCTTGAGGTCGACGGAGAACTCAAGCAACTCAAGCGTTTCGGCCCCGAGCAACACATTGCTTCCGGCAGGGGAGATCAAGACCGTTGCGGGGGCGTTTCTTCCCTTGACCTTGATGTCGGCGGTCCCGGCCTTCATCACCCGCACTCTGCCGTCAGCCAACCGGGCCCGATACGCATGGCGCCCCTTGATCCCGAGCTTCGCCGCCAGATCCGCCGGAATCACTGTCAGGGCCGCACCGGTATCAACCAGTGCCATCACGGTTGCGGCTCGATCTCCGGTGATCGTAATGGGGATGTGCAGGATTCCCATGGCGTCCTATTTTACCCCGCCGATTGTCTCGGCAAGCATTGTCCCGTGAAAACGTGATCAGCAAATCGGTGACGGCTCCCGTCGAACCTGCGCAGGTTCTCTCCTTCCTAGTGACCGCGCGGACAGCGCTCCTTGGCCTGAATAAAGAACTCTGTCGCCCTGATCTTCGGTGGGGCACATCTCCAGACACAGGCCGTCAGGCCGGACGCGTAGCGAAATAGAAACAGATCTGATCGGACAGAATCCGAATACCAGCAGTAGGATTCCGGGAAACGCACCATCGTCTTCCGTGCCAGTTCAAGGTTGTCCGCAAGGTGTGGTGGAAGGTGAACAGCGTCAGGGCCGATGCGATGGTCAAGATGTTGTGTCCATGCCTCCAGCAGTTCCTCGTCACCCTGCAAAGCTTCAGGAAGGAACTGAATCATGTCAGGACACTTTGTCAAGGCAAGCATCGACAATGCGCGATCTTTCCGGATGGGTTCAGTCATGAACCTATAGTTGCGATAATCCGCTTTCGCTGCATGCTCCGCCAGATTACGATCACCCCGAACAGCTTCGGAGAACCTCTGGTAGAAACTTCCGAGCAGCCCTTGAGACGCAAGCACCCTGGCCAGATCAGGATCGGACCAAAGAGAAGAATCGAGGGGAAAAGACCAGGCCACGAAGCCCCCCGTGACTTCGACGGCACGCATGACACGTGTCCGGGTCCACCAGATCGCCGGGAGGCCTTTCGTCACCTTGTGAAGTGAGGAATCCATGGGGGATGAATTCACGAGCATGTTCATGACGAGGGCCTCCGATTCAAGCTTGGGCTTCCAGTAGTGGAGTTCCGGGTCATTCGGTCGCGTCAATACGTCAGCGTAGAGTGTGTGCAGGAGAACATAGGCGGCCCGCGGGTCGCCCTGTTCGACCGCCAGAATGAGTTGGCGGTACTCCTCGATGGATAGCCGCATATCCCTGGGGTGTGAGCCACGGTACTGTTCCCCCGGACCAAACCGCCGGTCGAACCAGTCCATCGGCGCCACCGGCCGATAGGTGTCAGGTTCCGGGACCGGAATGTCGAACGTAACATATCTTCCGAACAGCCAGCCCTCCAGATCGCCCACGGAGACCAGAAACCAGTGGGCCCGTCGTCCGCCACGCTCCTCCAGCATGGTGGTTTCCTTTCGCACCATGACGACCTGGTTCCGATGGACGACACCGATGACGGGCGCAGCCGTGCCCGGCTTCGCCCGCAGGAGCACACCGTCCCTGATGACCAGGGCGCGCCGGGGATCGTCCGGCGTTGCCCTGGCCCAGGCACCCACCATCGCAACCAGCAGGCATGCGATCACCCGGCTCATGTCTTCTCAACCCGCACGATGTGCGCGGCCCACCCTAGTCGGTCACGGCCCCTTCGGACGCCGAAGACACCAATTTCGCGTACTTGGCGAGGACGCCCTTGGTGTAGCGGGGTGCGGGGGCCTTCCAGCCGGCGCGGCGCGCGGCAAGTTCCGCATCGGTCAGCTTCACGGACAGCTCGCGCTTTTCGGCATTGATGGTCACCAGATCGCCTTCCTTGAGCAGGCCGATGGGTCCGCCCAACTGGGCCTCCGGGCAGACATGGCCCACCACCAGGCCGTGCGACCCTCCCGAGAACCGGCCATCGGTGATCAGCCCCACGAACTTGCCCAGTCCCATGCCCATCAGGGCGCTGGTCGGTGCCAGCATCTCGCGCATCCCCGGCCCGCCCGTCGGCCCCTCGTACCGGATCACGATGACATCACCCTTGTTGATTCTTCCATCCAGGATCGCCGCGTTCGCCGTCTCCTCGCTCTCGAAAATCCGGGCGGGACCCGTGATCGCCGTGCCTTCCATGCCGGTGATCTTGGCCACGGCGCCTTCCGGGGCGAGATTGCCGCGCAGGATCGAGATATGGCCGGACGACTTGAGGGGCCTCTCCAGCGGCCGGACGACATCCTGCTTGTCGAATGTAAGCGGGGAAACATCCTTGAGGTTTTCCGCCACGGTCTTCCCCGTCACCGTCATGCAATGGCCATGGAGCATTCCCTTGTCGAGCAAATAACGCATGAGCGGCGCCAGCCCGCCGATCCGGTGGATGTGGAGCATCACGTACCGGCCCGAGGGCTTGAGGTCCGCCAGCCAGGGAGTCTTATCGGAGATGCGCTGGAAATCCTCCAGGGTGAGCCGGAGCCCCACCGACTTGGCCATGGCGATCAGGTGCAGGACGGCATTGGTCGAGCCGCCCAGCACCATGACCACGGTGATGGCGTTCTCAAAGGCCTCCTTCGTCAGGATATCTTTCGTGGCGATCCCCTTGTTGAACAGGTTCAGCACGGCCGCGCCGGCCTTCCGGCAGTCCTCGGCCTTGTCGGCGCTGTCGGCGGGCTGGGAGGAGGAGTTCGGCAGGCTCATGCCCAGCGCCTCGATCGCGCTGGCCATCGTGTTGGCGGTGTACATCCCACCACAGGACCCGGCGCCGGGGCAGGCCAGGCACTCGATGTCCTTGAGCCGTTTTTCATCTATTTTCCCGGCCGAGTACTGCCCCACCGCCTCAAAGATGGAGATGATGTCCAGCTCCTCGCCGTCGAGTTTCCCGGGCATGATCGTGCCGCCGTACACGAAGACACCCGGGATCTCTTTCATCCGTCCCATCGCGATGATGCACCCCGGCATGTTCTTGTCGCACCCGCCGATGGCCACCACGCCATCGAAGGACTCGCTCTGGGTCGTCCCCTCGATCGTGTCGGCGATCCACTCGCGGGAGACCAGCGAGTACTTCATGCCCTCCGTCGCCATGGAGATGCCGTCGGACACCCCGCTCGTCGTGACGATGCGCGGGGCCCCGCCGGCCTCCCGGGCACCCGCCGCCGCATCCACGGCCAGTTTGTCGATGTGCATGTTGCACGGGGTGATCTCGCTCCAGGTGGACACCACCGAGATGAGGGGTTTCTCAAAGTCGGCGTCCTTGAATCCCATCGCCCGGAACATGCCCCGGGCGAAGGCGCGCCGCAGCCCCTTCGTCACGACCTCGGACCGGCGGGTGGGCGGCATGGGGGCTATTCTAGCCCGAGGCGGGCTGTCACCTGCGGACAGGTGAGATCCCCATGGACGCGCCCAACCGGCGGTAATCGGGTTCGCCGGGATCCAACACGATCGCCCGCCGGATCGCGGCCAGGGCCTCCACGCGGTGGCCCGCCCCCTCCAGCAGGACCGCGACCAGCGCATGGCCCCAGGCCGACCGGGGGTTCGCGGCCAGCCCGCACAGGGCCTCCCGGTAGCCCTCCCCCGGGCGATTGAGCGCCACCAGGGCCCTCGCCAGACCAAACCGGATTTCCGGTGTGTCGGCGCCGCGCGCCAGCGCCTCCCGCCACGCCACGGCCGCCGCCGCATACTCCCGGCGGGCGGCAAGGCGTTCCGCGCGTCGCGCGCTTGCGCCCCCCGTGTCAGCCACCAGGGGGGAATTGAAATCCACGGCATCGAGAGGCGGCAGGGCCGGCAGGACGCGGGGCGCATGCCGCGCGCCGATCCGGTACAGGACGAATCCGTCGGTCTGCCATTCGGCCACCCCCCGCTCCGCCAACATCCGCTTCCAGGCCGCCCACCCGCCCGGTCCGGCGTCGAAGTAGCCGGGAATGTGCGCGTACCCCAACGCGAGTCCGCCGCACCCGAGGATCCAGCGGATTCCCCGCCGCCGCAGTTCGCGCGCGATGCCATCGGGGGTTCCCCCCGTGCGGACGATGCGGGTCGCCAGCGCCCGGTCGAAGTGAAAATCCGTCGTGCACTCCCGCTCGATGTAGTAACTGTTGAAGTGACTCACGAGGAGCACCCGGTCGGTGGGCGCGGTGAGATGGTGAATCGCGTCCGCGGCATCGGCCAGGAAGGGATGCGGCGGGAGCGCCAACGCCAATTTCTCCCGGCGCGACTCCAGCCCGAGCGGCATGGCGGCAGGCGCGTAGTTGACCCACTGGTAGCCCGCCGCGTACAACGCGGCGACCACCCAGCCGGCCTCGAGCAGACCACGGCGGCCGAGACCTTCGGCGGTGCCCCGCCGGGTGGCGGCCAGCGCCAGCAGGCCGGCGAGGAGCGGCAGGAGCGGGGCGAGGTAGCGGATGTCGGGTGCGAGGACGAGCCAGCCGCCGATGAAGATCCCCGCGGCGGCCAGCAGTCCCGTGGGAACGACCCCCGACCCCAGGAGGAGGAGCGGGAGGCCGCAGGCCAGTGCCGGCGCCAACGGCCCCTGCATACGCCCATCGTTGAACAGGAGGGCCTCGAAGCGGCCGCCCCACCCGGACGCGAGCACCCGGCCGCCGGCATCGGCATGCTCGAACGGCAGGGCGAGGTCGCTGGGCCGCGCCTGCGGCAGGCCCCAGCGGCCGGCCAGGAACGGGTGGACGGGGTTGCCCCGGATCAGCTCGTTGCGGAGAAGCCACGGCAACAGGACCAGCCCCGCCGCGATAGCCGCCGGCGCCCACACCCGGCGGCGGCCCGGCCATGCCGCCACCGCCATGGCCGGCACGAGCAGGACGGCGGTGTACTTGGTTCCCATGGCCAGCCCCGCCGCCGCACCCGCGGCGAGGAGCGGAAGCCGTGCGCCGCGCCGCACCCACGAGATCATTCCCAGCCACGCACACCCGCCCCACAGCAGGGTGAGGAGGTCAAGGTAATTCCGGGTCAGCAGGAGGGCGAAGAGGGGCGACCACGCCACGAGCGCCACCGGCAGGCTGCAGGTGACACCAAGCGCGGTCCCCACCCGCCCGACCACCGCGAGCCCCAGCAATCCCGTGAAGGCGTTCAGGAACCGGGCCAGCGGGTCACCGCCCGCGCCGCGCGCCAGCGTGAAGAGCATCTCGCCGTTGGCCGGGTAGGTCGTGCTGATGTGGTGCGTCACATCGAAGACCTTGTGCCGGATCAGGTAGAACGAGGGCAGGCGCAGGTGATAGGTCATCGCGTCCCACGAGTCCTCGATCCCCAGCAGGTGCGCCGCGGTCACCGCCGTGAGCAGGACCGCCGCCGCCCGGGCGGGCGGGCCCAGCGGCGCCAGGGCGGGTCGCGGATCGAGTGCGGCGCCCAGCCGACCCCACGCGCGCGGCCGCACGGCCAGATCGGCCAGCCCGATGGCGGCCAGGACGACCGTTCCCCAGGGTACGGACGGAACCGCGAGCAGGCCGCACAACCCGGCCCCCAGCATGGCGAGGGCCACGGCACCCAACCCCGCGGCGTACGCCACCACCGGATCCGCGGCGGTGCGCCCGCGCCGCGACCCCGCCAGGGCCACCCATTCCCCGGTACGCCGCACCAACGCCAGCAGGCCCACCAGCGCGGCCCCGGCCGCAATCCAGCCCGCCCAGTTCTCCACGAGGACCGCCGCGCTGAACGGCCGCCACAGGACATGAAGCTGGAACGCCCGCCACCAGGCCCCCGGCGATACGTGGTACCGCACCACCCACTGCACCATCACCCACACTCCCCAGAGCATGAGGAGCCATACATGAAGCACGGGTGACGGAGGTCGAAGTCGAGCGAGCGACACCGCCCCCGGCGCCACGGCCCGCTGACCCCGCCTCACGGCGGCCACGCGGCGCGTCCGCGCCGCAGGGACGCCCAAACCGCCCCGGCTACCAGACACGCCCGGACCCCGCACCACCGCGCCGGGCGGTGGAGCGAGACCAGACTTCGACCTCCGGCAGGACCCGTGCTCCCTAAAGGGCCACGATGGCGATCTTGGCCCGGTTGGCTTCCGCCACCACCCGGTCCCGGCCGATCAGGATCGTGCGGCCCGCCTCAATGGCCAGCACCGTGGCGCCCGCGGCCTTGAGCGAGGCGACGGTGGCCACGCCCACGATCGGCACGTCGAACCGGAAGTCCTGCCGGGGCCGGGCCACCTTCACCACGACCGTACCACGCCCGCCAATCTTCCCGGCCCGGCGAATCGTGGCATCGGTACCCTCGAGGGCCTCCACCGCCACCACCGCCTGGGCCTTCACCACCACGGTCTGCCCGACATCGAGGCCCGCCACGCCCCGCGCGATGCCCAGTCCAAATGCAATGTCCTTCCACGCCGCCTCCGTGGGCTCGGTGCGGGTCAGCGTCCCCTTGGCGGGCACGAGGGGCCCCAGCAGGGGCATCGGGCTGACCAGCCGGATGCCGGCGCGTGAGAGCGCGAGGGCCGCCGCCTTGAGGATGGTGTCCGCCCGCCGGTCCGCGATCGCGCCCAGGATCCGCGTCGTGAGCGAATCGGTCCGCTGGGCCTTGAACAGGTTCGTGTGGCGGACGTACCCGGCCATCATGGCCTCGCGCACGCCGGCGCCCTGCAGGAACCCGATCATCTTCCCGAATTCCCCCACCCCGGCGAGGAAGGAGGTCCGCACCCGCTTGAGCAGGCGGGGGTCGGTCTCGCCGCGCATCCCCACCACCGCCACCTCGTGTCCGCGATCGTGCAGGGCCGCCAGCAGGAGGGCCGGGAATTCGCCCCCGCCCGCGAACAGCCCGAGGGGCGTCCGGGCGTCGGCCGTCATGCCTCCTCCCCTTCGTGCGCCGTGCGTTCCCCGGAGCCCACGCGCAGGCCCGGCGTGAGCCCGCGCTGGCTCGCCTCCACAAACCGGATCAGGTGGGCCACGTGCTCGTGGCCCCCCATCTCGGCCTTGAGCCGGGCCACCGCCTCGGTGGTGTTGAGCCCGGACCAGAACAGGATTCGGAAGCCGGCCTTGAGGATGCGCTGCTGGTCAGGCGTGAATCCATTGCGCTTCAGTCCCTCGCGGTTGAGACCGTAGACCCGCATGGGCTCGCCGGAGGCCAGCGCAAACGGGACCACATCCATCCGGACGGTACAGGACCCACCCACGATGGCGTAGGCGCCGACGCGGGTGTGCTGGTGGTACGCGGTCATGCCGCCCAGGACCGCATGGTCCTCGATCACGATGTGGCCCGACAACCCCACGAGGTTGGTGATCGTGGTGTGGTTCCCGATCGTGCAGTTATGGGCGACATGCACCATGCCCATGATGTAGTTGTCATTCCCGATGGCCGTCACGCCCTCCGGATCCGCCGCCCGGTGCACGGCGGTGTATTCGCGGAAGGTGTTGCGGTCCCCGATGCGCACGTAGGACCGGCCCCCGGCATACTTGTGGTCCTGCGGTGCGGCGCCGATCACCGTGCCCGTGCCGATCCGGCAGTCGCGCCCGATCGTCGTCCAGCCCTCGAGCACCACGTGGGGCCCGGTCTCGGTGCCCGCGCCCACCTCCACATGCTCCCCGACCACGCCGAAGGGTCCCACCACGACCCCGGCTCCCAGCCGCGCGGCCGGGTGAATGACGGCGGTGGGGTGGATCCCCGTGGCGCGGGAAACCTGTTCAGCCAGGGAGGCGCTCCTCGGCAATGATGGCGGACATGTCGGCCTCGGCCGCCAGCTCCGTCCCGACGAAGGCCTGGCCGTGCATCTTGACCATGCGGAGCCGGCCCCCCGTGAAGGTGACCTCCAGACGGAGGGTCTCCCCGGGGAGGACCGGCCGGCGGAACCGGGCGTTGTCGATCCCCGCAAAGAACATGACCTGACCGCGC
>JAHFSL010000323.1 GCA_023265785.1 Candidatus Coatesiibacteriota bacterium
GGAAGGTGTCCACCCACCGGTCCAGCCGCTCAAAGTTGAACCGGGGCCCGCCGCCGCCCGGCCCCTCCACCACCTCCACGAGCCGGTCGAACGGCGTCAGGATCATGTCCTGCCGATGGGCCGCCATGTCACGCGCGGCCCGGCCGATCCAGTCCCAGTGCGCCTCGGACCAGGTGCCGGTCTTGTACCACTCCGCCAGCGCATCGGGAAAAAACCACTCGGTATGCCGGAACGTCGGCTCGGCCGGAAGCGCGAAGGGCCAGACGGTCAACCGGAGGGGCACCGTGAACCGGTCAGGCGCGCCGTCGCCGAACTCGAGCGTGACCGTGAGCGTGCCGCGATAGGCGCCGGCGGGTGCGTCGTGGGGGACACGGATGGACACCCACAGCGGTTGGGTCGCACCACCACGCAGGGACGGGGCCGGATCCTCCAGGAAGCCGTCAGGAAAGAAGGCGGGGGCCCGGCGCAGGTAGGTGGCCGGGTGGGTGTTGGCCGGCGGGTTCGCCTGCACCCACATGAACCACTCCCACCACGCGGTCACCGCGGACGCCGGAAGGGCGTGGCCGCGGGGACCCTGGAGGGGCGTCGCTTCCCACCGGGCGCGGCGGACCCGGCGGTCCCTGGGAACCAAGACCGCCACCTGCGCGTCCTCGGTCTCCCCGCGCGCCGCGGCCAGGTCCATCGCGTGCACCGCCCCGGCGGGCTCCACGGCATCCGGGAAGACCTTGGCCAGGCTGTCCGTCACCCACCACGCCACCGCCATCGCGCTATCCTGCCCGTTTCCGGCCCGCCGCGCAACCGGTGCCGGTCAGGTCAGGGCAGGATTGTAAATCGGCCCGCCCGGCCGATCCGGTAGACCTGGAAGTCCTTTCGGTCCAGGGTCAGGATGCGGGTCAATCCTTCCCGCTCCGCCACGCGCACGAGGGCGGCATCCGCCAGATCCATGGGCAGGTCGGCATAGCGCCGCATAAGATCAGCCATACGGGACGTATCGTCACCTTCAAGGCGTGCCAGAATCACAACTCCGGTTCCGATCATGTCCAGAACGGCCTCGGCCCCGCGCGGAACCTCCTGGAGCAGGTGACACGCCTCGGTGACGGCGGGCCAGACAGTGAGGAGGCGTGCGGATTCGGCCCGCAGGGCCGCCACGCACTTCGCGTGCAGGGGCTCGGCCGCATCGACAAACGCGACCAGGGGGCCCGCGTCAACCAGCGTCGCGGTCAAAGTGTTTCCGGCGGAGCTGCCGCTTCCAACGCGGTTGGCGTTCCGCCGCAAGCAGGGTGCCGTCCGAGCTGACCACGCCGGCATACGGCCGGAGTCGTTCCCATGCCGTGGAGGCCACCTCCTGGCCGCCCCCTGACCGGCGCGACAGGGCCCGGATGGACTCCCGGATGACCTCGGATTTGCTCCGCCCCCGCTCCCGGGAGATCCGGCCCAGCAAGGCCTCGGTGGCGCGATCGAGCCGCACGCTGATCGTCATCGTGTCTCTGTATTACGGTATCTGTATTACAACTGCTCGTCAAGGAACCACGTCCATGGCCTGCCGGTTACACTCGAAGCATGGATTGCAGGCGGCTGACCCGCAGGGAGTTCGTGGGAATGGCGGCGGGCACGGCAGCGGCGGCGATGGGAGGCACGGCGATGGCAAAGGCGGTGAAGGCGATGGTGGAAGCGGGAAACGGGGGCCGGACCGCGACCGGATTCGTCGCGCATGGCGCGCCCCTGCTGGCGCTGGATGAGGTGAAGGGCGGCGATCTCCTGCGCTGGGCGGAGGCCATGCCCCGGCCCCGGAAGATTTTGGTCGTGTCGGCCCACTGGGAACGCGCTCCCGCCTCGTTGGGTCCCACCACGCCAGTTCCGCTGATCTACGACTTCTACGGATTTCCCGACGAACTGTACCGGCTGACCTATGCCGCGCCCACCGATCCGGCGCTGGCCGCGCAGGTGGAAGGCCTGCTCAAGGGCGTCGAGGAGGTCGTCCGCCAGCCCGAGCGGGGGCTGGACCACGGCACGTGGGTGCCCCTGCGCCGGATGTTTCCCGATGCCAGCATCCCGGTCCTCCAGCTCTCCCTCCCCACCCTGGACCCCGCCCGGCTCTTCAAGATCGGCCGGGCGCTCGCCCCGCTCCGGAACGAAGGCGTCTTCATCCTGGGGAGCGGCAACCTGACCCACAACCTGCGCATGGCCAATTGGGACCCCGCGGCAACGACCCCCGCGTGGGCCACGGAGTTCGACTCGTGGATCCGGGAGACGCTGGTCACGGCCAACCCCGATGCCCTCATTGACTACCAGCGCCGCGCGCCCGCGGTGGCCATTGCCCACCCGACCCGGGAGCACTTTGTCCCGATCCTGGTGGCGGCCGGCGCCGCAGCGGCGGATGAGCGGAAGGTCAGCTTCCCGATCGAGGGCTTCGAGTTCGGCTCAATCGCCCGCCGCACTGTTCAATTCGGCTGACGCCCCCCCGGCATACCCAGGCTATGACCGCGGGGGTTTTCTGATCTCGCGGGAGGCGGCCAACGCGCGAATCCCCGTCTCAAAGGTCCGGTCGAGGTCACCTCCCGCAAAAAACTGGCCCGCCTGCTCAAGCGTCACAAATCCGTGCACGAACGACCAGAGAATCCGCGAAACCGGAAGGAAGCCCGGATCGTCCACCCGTATGTTCAGGATGTCTGCAATGGGCTGAATCACAAACTGGCCGATCGCGTGGCCGCGGATTCTTCCAGTGCCGGGCTCCCGCATGAGGTGGTAGAGGCGGGGATGGTGCTTGACGAACATGCGATAGGCCCTGCCGATGAAGAGAAGGCTCCTCTCGCGTTTCGCTGCGGCGCGCAATTCCTCCCCCAGCATGATGAACCCCGCGCGCACCAGCTCTTCCCGCAACGCATCCAAGGACGGAAAATACTCATAGAGTGATGGGGTGCGGACGTGAAGTCTGTCCGCAACTTCACGAAGATTGAGCGCCCCATCCCGCTCCAGGCAGGCTCGAGCCGCCCCCAGGATCAATTCCGGCGAAATCCGCTTTGGATGGGCCATGCCTCATTGTATTAGGCTTGACACGCCAGCGCAAGGATGGTATCCCTAAGTGTCTTAGGCATACCCATCCCGGCTGTCCGGCAGGAGGTCGCATGAGTCAGGTCGTCTCCCTGGTCCAGGAACTGATCCGCTTTGACACCACCAACCCGCCCGGTCACGAGCGGGCCTGTATCCTTCATCTCCGAACCCGGCTGGAACGGGCGGGTATCCGGTGCCGGCTTGTGGGCCGCTCGACTGACCGGCCCAATCTGGTGGCCCGAATCCGGGGACGGGGGGCGGCGCCTCCCCTCCTGCTGTACGGCCATGTGGATGTTGTCCCGGCGGACTCCCAGGGCTGGACGCATCCACCGTTCTCGGGAGCCCTGAAGCATGGCGTGGTGTGGGGACGCGGTGCGCTCGACATGAAATCCGGCGTGGCGATGTTTGTCGAGACCGCCCTGCGGGCGGCCAAGGAGTCGCCAGCCGGCGACCTCCTGCTGGCCGTGCTGGCAGATGAAGAGAAGGGGGGCGCGGCGGGTGCCGCCTACCTGGTTGACCGATACCCGGGCCTCTTCCGGGGAGTCCGGCATGCGCTCGGCGAGGTGGGTGGCTGGACCATGCCGATGGGCGGCAAGCGCCTCTACCCGATCATGGTGGCGGAAAAGCAGTCGTGCCTTATCGAAGCCACCGTCCCGGGCCCAAGCGGCCACGCTTCGCTCCCCCATCGAGGGGGCGCCCGGGCGAAACTTTGCGCTCTTCTCGCAACCCTGAACTCGCGGCGCCTCCCGGTTCATGTCACGCCGCCCGTCCATGCCATGCTCCGCGCGATGGCCGGAGCGTTGGGAGGCGCCCGCGGCCTGGCCCTGCACGGGCTCCTC
>JAHFSL010000324.1 GCA_023265785.1 Candidatus Coatesiibacteriota bacterium
CCTCCGTCAGGACGGGGAGATCGTGTCCACGGGCCGGCCGCCGCTGTTCCGCAACCTGGACCACCTTCCCTTCCCGGCCTGGGACCTCCTGCCCGGGTTCCCCGGTGGCTACCGGCCCGCCGCCCACACCTACCGGCGGCTTCCCGCGGCGACCATGTTCACCTCGCGCGGCTGTCCCGAGCAGTGCACCTTCTGTGATCGCGGGGTCTTCGGCAATTCCATCCGGGCCTTTTCCGCCGGGTATGTCGTGGACCAGATCGAGTACCTGATCCGCCGGTTCGGGATTCGCGACCTCACGATCTACGACGACATCTTCCCGCTTCTGAAGCCCCGACTCTTCGAGATCTGCGAAACCATCCAACGCCGGGGGCTGGACCTCACCTGGTCCTGCAATTCCCGGGTCAACCTCGTGGATGCCGCGGTCCTCAAGGCGATGCGCGCCGCCGGCTGTTACCAGATCGGGTACGGCATCGAGTCGGGCGACCAGGCCATCCTGGACCACATCTCCAAGCGCGTCCGGCTCGAGCAGGTGGAAGAGGCGGTGCGGCTGACCGACGAGGCCGGGATCCGTGCCAAGGGGTTCTTCATCCTGGGCCACCCGGGCGAGACCCCCGCCAGCGTGCGGCGGACGATTGATTTTGCCAAGCGACTGCGGCTCTCGGACTACCAGACCTGCCTGTTCACGCCGTTCCCCGGCACCGAGGCCCATGCCGAGGCCAAGACCTACGGCGCCTTCGATGACGACTGGCGTTCCATGAACCTCCTGACCCCCGTCTTTGTCCCGTTTGGCCTGACCGCCGAGCAGATGGTGTCCTGGGCCGCCGGCTCCTACCGCGAGTTCTACCTGCGGCCCCGGATCATCTGGCGCTACCTGACCGGCCTGCGCCGACCCGCGCATGTCATGCAGATGCTCCGCGGCGGACTGGCCCTCGCCACCTCCCTACTGGCGGGGCCCGGATCGCAACCCCGTGCCGGTGCCCGGCGCGCCCTGCCGGCCCTGCACCGACTCTTCACCCGGTTCAACCAAACCGCGATGGGGGCACGGACGGCGGCCGCGCCGACCCCGTCACAGGGTTGAGCCCGACCCGCCGCCGCTAGCCCGTGGCCCTCCTCGCCCCCTTCCGCGGTGTCCACTATCCCCCGGGCCGGTCACTCGCCGACCTGCTGGCGCCGCCCTACGATGTCATCAGCGACGCGGAGCACCGCCGGCTCGCCCGGTCGCATCCCCGGAATTACATCCACCTGACGCTGGGCAGTTCCCCGACCGCGCACCGCAATTACCGGCAGATCGGGGCACGCTTGCGGACCTGGCTCAAGGACGGCGTCCTGGTCCGTGATCCCGAGCTCTGCTATTACGCCTACTGCCAGGAGTTCGTGTTCGCGGGCACGGTCCAAAAGTTCTGGGGGCTCATGGCCCTTCTCCACCTGGAGCCCTTCGGGGAGGGAAAGATTTTCCCCCATGAGGCCGTCCACGCAGGCCCGGTCGAGGACCGGCTCAAGATCATGGAAGGGACCCGGGCCAACCTGGAATCCATCATCGCCATGTACCGGTCGCCCGCAGACCCGATGAACCTGCTCTTCGAGAGCCTGGAGGTCCTGCCGCCCGCGCTCACCGCCGGCTTTCCCAATGGCGGCCGCCACCGGATCTGGAAACTCACGGCCCCGCGCACCCGCGCCCGGATCGCCCGCGCGCTCGGCCGCCTGCCCTTCTTCATCGCCGACGGGCACCACCGTTACCACGCCGCCTGGCTCTACCGGTCCCGCCACCGCCGGGTCCCCGAGGCCCGCTGGATGATGGCCCTGGTGGCCAACACCGAGCAGAAAGGGCTGAAGATTCTTCCGTATCACCGGACCATCGCATGTGACACCCCGGTGTCCTCCTCCCTGCCGCAGAGTCTCTCCCGGTTCGGCCGGGTTGAGAAACTGGGCCGCAGCGTCCCCACCGTGAGTGGCGACCCCGTGCCGCGCCATGCGCTGGGGTTCTGGGCCAAGGCCACCGGCGGCTGGCTCCTGCACCTGCCCCCGCCCGTCCGCGGCACGAAACCCCGCGACGCGCTGGAGATCGCCCGCCTACATGAACTGCTTCCCCAGGTCCTGAACCAGAAGGCGATCACCTATACGAAGGACCCCCGGGAGGCGGCCGCCACCGCCCGCACCAATCCGCACGCGCTGGCCTGCTTCCTGCCGGCCCTGACCTCCGAGCAGATTACCCGCATTTCATTCGGGGGTGACACCCTGCCCCAGAAGTCCACCTTCTTCATCCCCAAACCCCTCTCCGGCCTCGTCCTGCGCGTGATGTAGGTCTCCGGATGGGCGTGGCCGGGCTGGTCGCGGTGGTCGTGGGAGTCGCGATCGGGATTGGACCGGTCTGGGACTTCGATGTCTGGTTCCAGGTCCACTGCGGGCAGGCTCTTCTCGCCGCCCGGGGCCTGCCGGCCCACGATCTCTTTTCGTACACCGCGGTGAATCGGCCGTGGGATTCGCAGGAGTGGCTGACGCAGGTGCTGATGGCCCTCGTGCACGGCGTGGGGGGCTGGCACGCGCTCACCGCCACGAAGGCTCTCCTCTGCGGTGCCATCGCTTGGCTCATGCACCGGCGGGCCGCGGCGGGACGAAGCGAGGCAACCGGGTGGATGGCCCTCGCGCTGGTGAGCTGGGCGCTGTATGTCATGCGCTGGCATCTGGTCGAGCGACCGCAGGTCGTCACCTACCTGTTCCTCGCCCTGGAACTGCTCTGGCTGGAGCAAGGGGCCCCGCTCTGGCGGCTCGTCCCGCTTTCGCTCCTGTGGGCCAACCTGCATGGCGGGTCGGCCCTGCTGGGACCGGGAGTGCTGGCCCTCTGGTCGGCAGGGCGGGCCCTCGAGGGCCGGCGGCGGCACGCCGGCTGGAGCCCATCCGTCCGGGACGCCCTCCTCCCGGGGATCGCCATGATGGCTGCGATCCTCATCAATCCCGCCGGATGGCGGCTCTTCACCTACCCCTTCGAAACCATGGCGGATCGCTTCTATATGTTGAATGTCCGGGAGTGGCTGGCCCCCGCGGTGGGCGAACAGCCGGAGTTCTTCATCGGCATGGCCGTTGCGGGAGTCCTGGCGGCCGCAGGATGGCGCGAATCCGGATTTCCCGCCCTGCTGACCGGCGCGGTCCTGGCTGGGTTGGCCTGCTCCGCCCGGCGCCATATCCCGCTGGCGGGGATCGCCTTGCTCACCCCGGCCGTGCGGGGTGCGGCGGTGCTGGCCGGACCCCTCACCCGGGCGATTCCTGCACTGGCCACCCTGCTGGCCGCCGCGGCGGTGGCCCTCCCGGCGGCCCGGGGTGAGGCGTTGCGATTGGGCGTCCGGGAGGAATGGTATCCCGCCGGAGCGGTCGCGGTTCTCCGTGACCTGCCCCTCCGGGCCGTCCCCGCCCGGGTCTACGCCCTGCACCGGTGGGGGGGGTATCTTTCGTTCCTCCTGCCGGACCGGGTCAAGGTCTTCATTGACGGCCGCCAATTGGTCTACGGCCCCGACCTTTTCCTTTCCTATTACCTGATGCTCGAGGACCGGCCGGAGGCTCCGGAATTACTGGCCCGCTGGTCGCCCGATGCCTTCGTCCTCGATTACGGCACCCATCTGGGGCGCCGGCTGGCCGACGATCCCGCGCTCGCGCTCGTCCACTGGGATGACACGGCGCTGGTGTATGTCCGCCGGTCCGCGGTGGACACCCGGTGGATCGTCGCCCACGCCGCACGCGCGTACCATCCCGAACGCGGAGCCTCCGGTTCGCCCGCCGCGGTCCTGGCTGAACTCGACCGCGCCGCCCGGGAGGCGCCCGGCGCGGCGCGGCCCCGCACGGCCGCGGCCCGGTACCTGGCGGCACTCGGCCGGCTGGAGGAAGCCT
>JAHFSL010000325.1:0-637 GCA_023265785.1 Candidatus Coatesiibacteriota bacterium
GTGCGGCGGGGGACGGGTCGGCGGGGCTGAGCTTCCTGAACGCTGATGGGCAGGAGCGGGCCGGAATCGGGCTGAACGGGGATGCAACACTCCTTCGGGTCGTGGGTGGCCATACCGGCAACGCCGCGGTGATTTCGGTGGGGGCGGACGGGGCGATCTCCCTGTCCCTCAATGACAAGGTGCGTGGGAACCGGTCGCAACTGCTCTCCGCCATTGATGGCACGCTGTCATTGAGCCTGCGGGACAAGAAGGGGTTCGCCGCGATCCTGGGGAGCAACAAGCTCCTCCTCGGCAAGGACCAGACGGTGGTTTGGAGCGCCCCGTAGCCCCGGCAGGTGGCTTGACAGCGCGCTCCTGATGGCGTAGTATTCCAGTGGTCCTTTAACCCGGTCCAGAGAGGCCGGGAAGGAGAAAGAGTTATATGCTCAGCTGTGTAGTAATAACGCGGCTCCGTGCAGGCAGAACGTGCCGGCACGGTTTTTTTATGTCCTGATGGCTCCCAGCGGCGGCGCCCTCATGGATGCCCCCGCCATCGAGCGGACGCTCGTCCGGATCGCCCATGAGATCTACGAGAAGAACCTCGGGGTGCTGGCCAATGTGGTCCTGCTCGGGATCCCGACGCGGGGCGATGCGCTGG
>JAHFSL010000325.1:647-3876 GCA_023265785.1 Candidatus Coatesiibacteriota bacterium
ATGATGTGGGCCAAAAACCCGCCATCCCCAAGACCACGGATATTCCGGGGTCGCTCGACGGCAAGATCGTGATCCTGGTGGATGATGTGCTCTACACCGGCCGGTCGGTCCGGGCCGCGCTGGACGCCCTGAATGATTTCGGCCGCCCCCGGGCAGTCCAGCTCGCGGTGCTCGTGGACCGGGGGCACCGGGAGCTGCCGATCCGGGCCGATTATGTCGGCAAGAACATCCCCACCCCCAACGGGGCCAATGTCCGGGTCGAACTGGCCGAGGTGGATGGCTTGGACCGGGTCGTGCTCGAGGACCCGCGCTGATGGCGGACAGCGCGTCCGTGCCCATGCTCAAGCATAAGGATCTGCTGGAAATCGCCACGTTGAGCCGCGAGGAAATCCAGCTGATCCTGCATACCGCCGACTCGCTGAAAGATGTGGCCCGGCACCCGATCAAGAAGCTGCCCACGCTGCGCGGCCGCACGATGGTGAACCTGTTCTACGAGACTTCGACCCGCACGCGGACCTCCTTTGAGCTGGCGGCGGTGCGGCTCTCGGCGGATGTCGTCAACATCGATGTCGGGATTTCCAGCGTCAAAAAGGGGGAGTCGCTGCTGGATACCGCCCGGACGCTGGAGGCCATGAGTGTGGACTTCATCGTCATGCGCCATGCCGCCTCGGGCGCGCCGCACACCCTGGCGCGCAACCTGCACGCCTCGGTCATCAACGCCGGCGACGGCCAGCACGAGCACCCCACCCAGGCCCTGCTGGACTGCTACACGGTGCGGGAGAAACTGGGCGGGATCGCGGGGAAGACCATCACCCTCTTCGGGGACCTGCTCCACAGCCGGGTGGCCCGGTCCAACCTGCTGGCATTCACCAAACTGGGCGCGAAGGTCCGGTTCTGCGGTCCGCCCACGCTCTGCCCCCGCGAGTTCGAGCAGCTCGGGGCCGAGGTACATCATGATGTGAAAACCGCACTGGCCGGATCGGATGTCATCTATGTCCTGCGGCTCCAGTTCGAACGGCACCGACTGGGACTGCTCCCCTCGGTGCGCGCCTATACGCAGCAGTACGGAATCTCGACGGACCGGGTGAAGTTGGCCAAGCCCGGCGCGCTGGTCATGCATCCCGGTCCGATGAACCGCGGGGTGGAGATCTCGCATGAGGTGGCGGATGCGCCACAGTCGGTGATCGTGGACCAGGTGGCGAACGGGGTGCCGATCCGGATGGCGGTGCTCTACCTGCTCGAGAGTGGGAGGACGGCCCGGGCGGCATCCCCGCCGGTCCCCGCTCCGATGGGGGCGGCGGCATGAGCCATATCCTGATCCAGGGCGGCCGGGTGATTGACCCCGCGGCCGGCACCGATGGGGTGCGCGATGTCCGGCTGCGCGATGGAGTGATTGTGGAGGTGGGGGAGAATCTCCAACCGAATGGGGCCACCATGGTCGGGGCGAAGGGGCTGGTCGTGGCCCCCGGGTTCGTGGACATCCATGTCCATTTGCGCGAGCCGGGGCAGGAGGGCAAGGAAACGGTGGCATCCGGCACCCGCGCGGCCGCGCTGGGCGGCGTGACCTCGGTCGCCTGCATGCCGAACACCATCCCCGCGCTCGACTCGGCGGCGATGATCCAGTATGTCCTTCACAAGGCGGCTACCGAGGGGGTGGTGCGGGTCTATCCGCTGGGGTGCATCAGCCAGGAACGCAAAGGCGAGGTGATGGCGGACCTGGCGGCGCTCAAGGAAGCCGGGGCGGTGGCGTTCACGGACGACGGGAATGCGGTGATGAACGCGCTGCTCGCCCGCCGGGCGATGATCAACTGCCGCACGCTGGGCGTGCCGTACATCGAGCATGCAGAAGACGAGCACCTGATTGATGGCGGCGTCATGCACGAGGGCCGGGTCTCACTCCGGTTGGGGCTGGCCGGGCGGTCCGCGATCGCCGAGGATGTGATCGTCGGGCGCGATGTCATGCTGGCGGATGAGACCGGGGCCCACTTCCATGTGGCGCACATCAGCTCCTCGCGCAGCGTGGAAATCGTCCGGCAGGGTCGGGCCCGGGGCGTCCGCGTGACGGCCGAAGTCACGCCGCACCACCTGGCGTTGACGGACGAGGCGGTGGGCGAGTTCGACACCCAGATGAAAGTGAACCCGCCGGTCCGGGATGATGCGCACCGGCTGGCGCTGATCGCCGGGCTGAAGGACGGGACCATCGACGCCATCGCCACCGACCACGCCCCGCATGGTCCGCTCGACAAGGATGTGGAGTTCAACCAGGCGGCCTCGGGGATGATCGGGCTGGAGACCCTGCTGCCGCTGTGCCTCGCGGCACTGGTCCGGCCGGGGCACCTGACGCTTCCCGGGGTGATCCGGCTTATCACCGTGGCCCCGGCCCGGTTGCTCAACCTGCCCGGCGGGTCGCTGGCCCCGGGCGCCCCGGCCGATGTCACGGTGTTTGATGAGTTGGCGAACTGGACGGTGGAGGCTAAAACGCTCGCCTCCAAGAGCAAGAACACCCCGTTCCTGGGGAAGACCATGACGGGGCGGGTGGTGCATACCTTCGTGGGTGGTCGGCAGGTTGTCCGGGAGGGAGGGCTGACATGATTCGGAAGCAGCCCGTCCCGCGAGCTTCCGGCCGCGCGGGACCTTCGGCATGGCTCGCGCTCGAGGATGGCTCGGTGTTCGAGGGGGTCTCCTTCGGCGCGGCGGGCAATACCTCCGGCGAGGTCGTCTTCAACACCAGTATGGCGGGGTACCAGGAGGTGCTGACCGACCCGTCGTACAAGGGCCAGATGGTCGTGATGACCGTGAGTCATGTGGGGAACTATGGGATCAATGCCGAGGACGGGGAATCGGAAAAGCCACATGTCGAGGGGTTCATCGTGCGCGAGGCCTGCGCCACGCCCTCGAACTGGCGCAGCACCGAGAGCCTTCCCGGGTACCTCAACCGGCACGGGATCGTGGGCATCGAGGGGATTGATACCCGGGCGCTCGTCGCGTTGCTGCGCACGAAGGGTGCGCTGCGCGGCGTGATCTCCACGACCGAATCCCGGGCTGCCGCGCTGCTGACCCGGGCCCGGGCGGTGCCCCGGATCGAGGAGCGCGACCTCGTGCAGGAGGTTTCCTGCGTGAAGCCGTATACCTGGGAGGAGCCGGTACAGCCGGTCTATGTGCCGCCCGGCGGCATGCCAAGGGCACAGCTCGAGCTGGGGTCCGGTCCCGTACCGGCCCACGTGGTGGT
>JAHFSL010000326.1 GCA_023265785.1 Candidatus Coatesiibacteriota bacterium
GCCAACTCCCGTCATCCTCGTGTCAGGTTTCGGCGGATCTGCGGCAGACTGGAGTGGGACGACACATTTTCTTGAAAGCCGAGGCGTGCCAACCATCGCCTTCGATCATAGCGACCCGTACGGTAGGATTGACATTTTGGCTCATGAGTTCGGTGTGGTGATCACGAAATCATTTCCGGCTTGAAGGCCGTGAGCGGCCGTCCGCCTCGTGTTCTCGACATCAGCCCAAACCTTTCCAACGTCTGAAAGATCGCCTCGCGCTCGGCGGTCCGCCTTGCGCGTGCACCCAGGCCCTCACCCGTGGCGCGCTGGATCGCCCCCTGGCACGCCGCGAAAAACTCCGACCGCATGACGCGAGTCTCCCATGAGGGGAGCGCGTGCGTCAATCCCTCGGCCGTCCGGCCCTCCCGGCTGGCCCGCGGGCGCCCATTCAGCCGCACACAGGCGGCGTCGAGCCGGGCCAATCCCTCCTCGGCGCTGGCCAGCGGTGTGCCACGGCCCACCCCGGCCTCGGCCTTGGCTTCCCCCACCGCCCGCTCCGTGGCCGCATTGTCCTGCGGCGTATGGCACCGGTTGCGCAGGTGCACCACTTCGTGTGCCACGAGCCACGCGCCGACGCCGTCCGGCCGGTACCCCGGTCCGTTGTCCGTCGCCCACACCAGCGGCAATCGCCCGTTGGCCTGAAGGGTCTCCAGTCCTTCGATCGCCGCGTGCTCCGTCACCGGCCCTCCCGTGCCGGCCGTCTGCAGCGCCAGGGTCGCCCAATCCCGATACACCTCGCTCCACACGCCACGGCCCCCCGTCGAGCCCAGATGCGCGCCGTCCTCGCCCACAATCGTCTCCCGCGTGTGCACCACCCGGCGGATCCGCGCCGCCCCACGCACCGCCCGCTGATGGGCCCGCTGGAACGCCTTCGCCATCTTCAGCGCCGGCTCCAGCAGCCGCCGCGGCATGGCCACCACCGCCTCCAGCACCCGCCGCCCCGCCGTGTGGCCCAGCGCCCGCGAGGCCTCCGCCACCTCCTCCTCCGCTGCCGCCCGCGCCGCGGGGGCGTGCGGCGGTCGGCCCAGGCGAACCGCCGCCCGGCCCGCCGCCTCCTCCCAGTTCCGAAGACTCCTCACGCTCACGCCGAGGAGCCCCGCCAGCCAGCCCCGGTCAGCTCGCCGGAGCCGTCCCCGGTTCACTCGGAACCACCCGCCGATGGCTCGCCGTTGTCGGTTGGTTTTTTTTTCCCTTCGGCCGCCCCGGCCGACGCCGCGTTCCCGCCTCCTCCGGTCCCCCCGGCGGCGCCGGCCGCTGCACCGGGAACTCCTTCAACACCCGCACCAGGTCCTCCAGAATCCTCGTCTTCCGCTCCGCCTCCGCCAACGCCTTCCGCAACTGCCGCGGATCCTCCTCCGACGCCCGCTTGGGCGGCAACGGCGTCCCCTTCGCCGGCACCGCTGGCTGCTTCAACAGCCCCACCACCAGCCCCGCCAGCGCCTGCCGGCTCATCTGCCACACCCGCACCGGCGGCATCCCCAACCGCTCCGCCAGCTCCGCACGACTCAGCCGCCCCAGCCAGTGCTCGAACAACTGCGTCCCCTTCCGGTGCGCCGCCTCCCGCTCCTCCGCGCTCGCCGCCTCCCACAACCCCTTCACCGGCCACGCGGGCGTCGGCATGGCAAAGCTCGGCTTCCGCCGACTCCGCGCCCGCGCCCGCGGCTCCGTCACCGCCTCCGGCCCCGCCGTGCCCGTTCCCACCCCGTTCCCCGCCCCTTCCGTGCTCATCGTTCCCTCCTGTGCCCTGAGGCAGGCCTGGCGCCTCCCCCAGGGAATCATAAGCCAACTCGGTGCGCCGCCCATCGGGCAACTGCACCACTAACTTTCCCCCCTCCCCGTGCAAACTCACCGCCTGATCCCCAATCTGTCCCACCAAGTACGCCCCCGGCCGCGCCCGCTCACCCAGCGCCAACGCCAGCGCCTGCTTGCTCATCCGCGCCTCCAGCCCCGCCCGCACGGCCGGTTCGGACCCGAAATACCGGTCCGCCGGCACGCTCCCCCCCAACCCCTGATGCGGCCGGAAGTGGCCATAGTGGATGAAATACTGCCCCAGCCGCGCCTGGAAATCTGCCAGGTCACTGGGCGTGACCCGACTCATCACCTCCGTCCCAATCGTGGCCCACAACCGCTCGCATTTCCCCAAGGTCTCCGGATGGTGGCTCCGTGACACCACGTGCGCAATGCCCTGCTTGGCCAGCAGTTTCTGGAACGGGCTCTTCCCCCGCCAGCTGAAGTACTGCCGCCCCTGATCCGACAGAATCTCTTTCGGCTTGCCCCACCGGTGGATCCCCTCCAGCAACGCCTCCAGGACGAAATCAGAGGTCTGCCGCAGCCCCGCCTTCCACGACACGACATACCGGCTGTGGTCATCCAAAAACACCACCAGGTACACCCGCTGGCCCGAGCGGGGGAGCGTGAAGCTCGTGATGTCCGTCTGCCACAACTCACCCGGCTTCGCCCGCTCAAAGAACCGCGGCGCCGCCTTCTTCACCCACCGCCGCTTGGGGCTGGGCCCTGCCGGCAACTGGGCCGCCGCCACCACCCGCCGAATCACCGGCGGACTCGCCTTCACCCCCTTGAACCGGGCCAGGAAATCCCGCACCTTCCGCAATCCGAAGGTCGGAAACGCCGTCTTGGTCTCCACAATCGCCGCCGCCACCCCCGCGGGCACCGGCACCCGCCCCGGCTTCCTCCCCGGCCGTCCTTCCAGGGCTTTCGGACCGCCGGCCTGATACCGGGCCACCCAGACGCGCAGAATCCGCGCCGTGATCCCCCAGACCTTCGCAAAGGCCTCCGCTCCCTGGCCGCCCTGCTTGAGGTACTGCTCCACCGCCTGCCGCCGCTGCTCGGGGCTGTACTGCCCCCGCCGGGGCTTCAACCCTCGCCGACCGCGCAAGCCGGTACTCCCGTGGGCCTTCACCGCGTGGCGCCACATGTACAGGCTGGTCCTGCTCACGCCAAACTCGGCGCAGAAGGCATCGGGCGTCCCCGTCCAGCCCCGCAAGGCTTCCAGAAGTGCCTGCCGCTGCTCCGGGGTGAAATACCGTGTGCCGGCAGGGCGTTGCACCCGTGCGACAATGCCACCGGTGGGCGCTTCACTGCTCTTGGTTTCCATCATGGCCTCCTTCCCCTCGTGGAGGGGGGTGGGAGGCGGACCAGCTACCCCTGCTCGGTCACCCCAAGCGGAATTCTTTTCGCGTCACACAACAGTGATTGGGTTCACGCTGGACGGCCCGGCGGCCGTTGAAGTCAGAATCCTGGGGCTCCCACCCCAGGATGCGATTGTCTTCAGCCGAACCGTGCCCGGTGGCCCGCTGTCCTGCACCTGGGATGGGAAAGCCAGGGCTGGTGCCTCCGCACGGCCCGGGTGGTACCACGCGCTGGTGAAGGCGACCAACGCTTTCGGAACGGCATGGGAGTCGCGGATGTTCTTGCTGGGGGGGTCGCGGCCACCAGTCGTCGTCAAGGTGGCATTCCGCGGCGCGGCACGAGCGCCGCCGGGGCGGTAGATATGATGGTAGGGATGTTCAAGTGGATCGCAGTCAGCGACCGGACCATCACGGTCCTGCTCCAGGCCCTGCCGCTGGGCGCTGCCTTGCTGGTGGCTCCCGGCCTGCTGGACTCGCCCGTGGACCTGCCCAAGCGGCTGTGGATCGAGGGCGTGGTCATGCTCGGGTGGCTGGGCTGGCTGGCCGCCGGGCTGGAACAGGGCCATCTCGCCTTGCGCCGGTCCGCGCTCCTCGCCCCCGCCGCCGGGCTGGTGGCGGTGTGGACCGCGTCCGCCCTGGGGTCTGCCAATCCCGCGCAAGGCCTGGAAGCCGCCGGGTTCG
>JAHFSL010000327.1 GCA_023265785.1 Candidatus Coatesiibacteriota bacterium
CCCTGGCCGACGCCCTGCTGGCGACGGGGCCCGCGTGGACGACGCTGACCACGGTCTTCCCGGCCCTCAAGCCCCGGCTCCGGCCCGCCGGGCTCCTCCAGCGGGTCCTCCCGGCGGGCACCGCGGTGGACCGGCCCGCCGCGCCCGAAGTGGAACGGGTCCTGCGCCGGTTCACCCTGCGCGGCCTGTTCAGCGACCCCCTCGTGCGGGACCGGCTGACCCGGGGCGTCCTCGACGGCTACCTGGCGTGGGCCGTCTGGCCGGCCGAGCGTGACCGCATGGCCGGCCGGCTCCCCGCCGTCATCACGGGCTACCACCGGGCGTTGCGGTTTCCCGGGCTCTTCGTCCGCGCCGCCACCCTGCGGGACCTCGGGATCGCCCAGGCACTCACCGGCGATGATGCGGGCGCGCTGGACTCCTTCCTGGCCGCCGCCGCCATCACCCCGGGCAATCCCGAACTCTGGAAGAACATTGCCGTGGCGCGGCGCCACCTCCACCGGAACTGACGGCTAGGGGTGGTCCACCTTCGCCCACCAGCCGGGATCGGCGTCGGGGAAGAGGAAATCACGCGTGCGCAGGGCGGCCAGCGTGGCCTGCTCCTCCGCGGTCGCGGTGCGGCCCGTCAGGAGGCCGCCGGCGATCTCCGCCACCGTCCCGAAATCGGAGGCGTGGCGCGACAGCCGGGCCTCGGCATAGTCGCGGGCGCTCACGGTGGAGATGAGGAACTGCCAGTCGGACGCCTCCAGCAGGAGCAGTTCGCGCGCCGCCAGTTGCAGGACCTCCCGCAGGGGGCCCGTTCCCGGCACCCCGGCGGCCTCGCGCCGCACCAGCTCACCGGCCATCTTTTCCATCCGGTCCTCGGCGTCATAGATCCGCTCCCAGGTCCAGGAGGTCTGCTCGTTGAGCCAGATCCAGTGGTACCCGCCCTGCCCCCAGGAGCCCTCGGGCAGGCCCAGCACCTGCGTGGGGGGCGCATCGGCCAGCGTGTCCGCCAGCGAGACGGTCTCCACGGCGGGGGACGCGGCGAACTTGCGCAGGACCAGCTCCAGCCAGCGGACGCCCTCGAACCACCAGTGGCCGAACAGTTCCGCGTCGAAGGGCGCCGTCAGGATGCGCCGGCCGGTTTCCGGTGACCGCGCCGACCCGTTGAGCAGGTTGGTCGCCAGCGACACGAAGTGCGCGGCGTTCTCCTCCAGCCGCGCCTCGACCCGGTCGGGCTGGTAGATCTCCTTCTCCCCCAGGTCGGACTTGGGTTTCGTCACGCGCCAGTAGCGCAGGCCCCCCGGGAAGTGCTTCTTGTGGAAGTCGAGGTAGGCGCCGTCACCCGGATATCCGTGCTCGCCGCTCCACACGACGATCCCCGTGTCGGGATCGCGCACGAAGGCCGCGACCGGGGCGTGCCCCTCCGGATTGGACAGGACCCAGTACGGCCGGTGCGGCGAGCGGTGGGGATCAATGGGACGCCCCGCCTCGCGCTCGTGGCGCGCGTGCAGGCGGCGCAGTTCCTCGAACCGGGAGAGGTAGATGCCGACCGCCTGCCCGCCCCGGACCATGTGCGTGTCCACGACGAAGAATTTCAGCCCCTCCTCCGCGAGGAACTCATCCGACCCCTTGCGCACCTGCGGGGGCCACCGGCGCCCCACGGGCGGCGCCCAGGTCCCCCGCGGCCGGTAGGCGCATTCGGGCAGCCAGATGCCCTTGGGGTCCGTCCCGAAGTGCCGCCGGTGCGCCGTCACGCCGGCCCGGATCTGGGCCTGGCAGGACACGTCGCGCCCGAGGAGGGGAAGATATCCGTGCGTCGCCGCGCAGGTGATAATTTCCAGATGTCCCGCCCGCGCGAAATGCCGGAACCCGTCCAGGATCCGGCCGCCCCACCGGTGCAGCCACAATTCACGGATGCCCTGGTAGTAGCCCTCCCACCGCAACGCCATGGCGGCCAGGCCGGTCTCGTTGCGCCGCCCGAATTCCGCGGCGTTGTCCCGGGCCGCGGCCACCTTCGTGTCCAGGTACTCGGTGAACTCCTCCCGGAACCGGTCCGACGCCAACTGTTCGCAGAGCACCGGGGTGAGCCCGAGGTTCAGCCGGAACGGCACCCGGTCGCGCTCCAGGTTGCCCATCATCGCCAGCAGGGGCAGGTAGGTCTCGGCGGCGGCCTCGTTGAGCCAGTCGGCGCCGTGCGGCCACCGGCCGTGGTTGAGCACGAACGGCAGGTGGGCGTGCAGGACGAAGCCGAACCCGTGCTTCGCGCTCACCGCCGCACCACCGCGACCGTGCGGATGCTCCGGATCTCCTTGGCTTGCAGGGTCACATAGTACACCCCGGGCGCGACCGTCTCGCCCGCCGCATTGCGGCCGTCCCAGGCCCAGGTGCGCACGCCCGCGTCGAAGACGCCGCGGAAGAGCGTGGCCACCACCTGCCCCGCCGCGTCATGAACGCCCAGCGACCCGGCCCGCGCCGCCGTCAGGACCACCGTGATCCGGCAGGCCTCGTGTTGGGAGGGGTTGATGGCGTTGCGGTCCACCTGCAGGGGCTCGGTAAAGGTGTCCCACGCCAGGGACCAGGACAGGAGCGTGGGGCGCCGGGACGCCAGGCCGGCGTTGTCAATGTGGGAGCGCAGTTTGAGGGCGGGATACTGTGAGGGGTCCAGCCCGCCGAGGTTGAACCCGGAGGGGATCCCGGTGAAGAGCGGCAGGTCGGAGGCATCCAGCACGTCCACGGTGAGCGACCCGCCCGAGGTGACATCCTTGGTGTAGGCGACATTCTTCCAGCGCCGCAACTGGGTGGGCCGGACCAGCTCGGAGGTCACCTGCCCCCGGGCCGGCGTGTAGTAGGCGCGCATCGCCCAGAGGATCGGGCGGCGGGCCTCCTTGAGGTGGCGCTCCGTGGGCGGGGACAGCCCGGTGTCCTGCTCGGGCGGGAACCGGTCGTTGGCGTACTGGCCGGTGAAGTCCACCTCGTACTGGAAGTAGCGCCCCGTGGCGTGGGCGGTCTCGGTCCCGTCCGTATAGAGGGTGGTTTCCCCCACGTCGTGCATCGGGAACCGGGCCGGGTACGGCAGCCAGGTGCCCGACCCGACCGGGACCTCCTGACACGGGAAGATGGCCTCGTTGCGGCCCCCGGGATGGCCCGAGCAATCGCAGTATTTCCCGGGCCCCTGGCAGTCCTTCTTGCAGTTCTCCTGCTCCTCGCCCGTGCAGGTGACGCTGTTCGGGACGGTCCGGGTGAACCAGCCGGCCTCCGGCAGCCAGGTGGCGGGGTCGGGCGAATTCCCCACGCGCCACTTGATCGCCATCGGGGTTCGGGGCCAGCCGGGGCTGAAGTTCTGGTCCACGCTCCACCACATCTTTTCCCACCGCGTGCCCGACGAGAGGCTGTCGAACACCGGGCTCAGGTACGACCCGTTGTCCACGTACACCGTCACCGAGTCCCACCCGCAGTTGAGGGCCACGGGCAGGCAGGAGTTGTTGCATGGCGTGGACCCCGGCGGGCACCCGCCGCTGAAAATCGGGGTGACGGGAATCCGCCGCCCCTTGGTCATGATCACGACGGTGTCCAGCCAGACCGAGGCCGAGCAGTTCGGCGCGCAGGGCGGCGCCGCCGGGGAGCCGGACACGGTCAGCGTGATGGCCAGCCGGTACTCCCACCCCGAGCCGGGGGGCAGGGGATCGGGCACGGCCCATTCCACCGTCGCGGGTGAGGGCACGCCCTCATCCCAATAGTCGCCCGGGGGGAGGCTTCCGAAAGCGCCGAGCCGCAAGGGGGGCGTGGGAAACGCCGTCGCCCCGAAGGCCACCTCGAACACACCCAGATCGGCCCCCGCGATGCCGTAGGGCGGCTTGCACGCGGGATCGTCACACCAGAACGTGTTGAG
>JAHFSL010000328.1 GCA_023265785.1 Candidatus Coatesiibacteriota bacterium
TCCGTCACTGCTCGTCCCGTTGATCGCCATGCCCGCCACGGGGCTGAACAGCATGAACGCCCACGGCGCCGGCGACTGGCCGGCGCTGACATGCAGCCAGAACTCCTGCCCGGTACTGTTCCCCGTGACGGCGTGCATCATGTTGCCGCCCGACCAATTGAAGTAGGGGTTGGTCCCCGAGATGACCGAGAGGTTGCCACCCGCCACCCACTCGATCTTCCAGGCGTTGGCGGTGGACCCCAGCCCGGTGGTGATCGTGTCCGAGGTCCCGGCCGTGCCCCCGATGAACGGGTTCGGGTTGGCGGTTGCCACCGCCCCGATTCCGGGGTCAATGAATCGCATACCCAGCAGTTGCCAGCGGCCCGAAGAGCCGCACAGGGTATTCGGAATGCCCACGGAAGCCAGCGCCGGATTGTCCGGCTGGTACCGGTAGATCCGGAACGTGGCCTTGCTCACCGCCGACTCGTTGCCGATGATCATGTTGACGGAGGAGGGATCGTTGTTGGCCAGGGTCCGAAAGACTTCCGGCTGGCCCGGCTTGCCGGTGTAGTTGCCATTGAATGCATCCGGCGCATTGCCTCCGTGATCGTTGTACGAGAACGTGATGTTCGGGTCGCCGATCGTGCCGTAGCCCTGGTAGACCGTCAGTCTGGCATCGGAGGAAATAATTTTGTACTGACCCTCCTGCCCGGGCGCGCACCCGGCCCAGGGCATCCAGAGGCTGTCCGCCGCGATATCCCCCGACTTCAGGTAGACATACGCCAACTGGAGGGGGTCCCACTTGAACAGGTGGACGGTCGTGTCCAGGGCCGGGTCGAACACCCCCGCCGGATTGACGCCGGTGTTGAAGACCACCCAGGACTCCCCCCACCCGGGCGTCGCATTCCCCGAGACGCTCCGGCGGAACGAGTAGTGCGTCCAGCCGGAAAAGGAGAGCGAGGTGGAGGGAATGAAGGTAAAGGCATCCCCGCCGCCACCCACCTCGGGCATCATGATCCAGAGGACGGGGACATTCCCGGTGAGCTTGTACAGGACGGCATTGGGCGCATTCGCGCAGGCGTCCAGCCAGTAGTACTGTGAGGGCGCCCGTTCCACCGCGCATCCGGGATACCCGCCATCGGTGTACCCCGTGAGGCAGGTGCCCTGCAGGGAGACGATGGACGCCGACTTGCCGCCCACCGTCGCAAACCCGGCGCCCTCGTAGTACAACTTGCGGAACTCGAAATTCGCCGCCTTGTTCAGCGGGAAGAAGTTGACCGCCAGCCCCGCACAGGATGTGGAATCCGCCGCCTGGCCCACATAGGAGAAGTAGGTGGTGCGCAGGACGATGAGCGCCGCGTGGTAGAACCCCCGGGCCTTGCCCGCATTGCCCGACCCGTCCACGACCCCCGGACGGCCCGCCGCCTGCACCGACACATACCCGGCGGCCGTGGACCCCGCGGGAACGCCCGTGGGCTTGACCCGCGCCTTCCAGTCCAGCTGGACCGTGGCCCCGGGGTCGAAGTTCCCGATCCGCCAGGTCATGACGGTCAGGCCGGCGGCCGTCCGCCAGCCCGGCCCTCCCGGCGCACAGCCGGCCGTGGGCGTCATGGTCCAGGCCGAGGCGCAGTTGTCATAGAACCCGTAGCCGGGCGGCCAGACCTCCAGCTGGACGGGCACCGTGTCCCAGACATCCACGTTCAACCACGTGCGGCTCGTGGACATGTTCGTGAGGAAAATCGAGTAGGTGATCTCATCGTCCGGCATCCCCAGCCGCGGGGCGAAGAGCACGTCCTGGTCCGCGATCTTCCAGACCAAGTACCGGCGCACCACCGTGTCCGTCGCCGGGTTCACCTGGGTGGGACTGGCGCATCCCGACCCGAGGAACTCCACGGCCGCGACATTGGCCAGCCGCGACCCTTCCGGCGCCCCCACATCGCCACTGCCCGGCTCGAATCCCTCCAGGTTCCCCCAGTCCACGGTCACTTTGAACGTGAAGGATCCCGTCGCGCCGCCGGCGGTCGAGGCGACCCCGGGCAGGGTCCAGCGCAACCGGATGGGCGGCCCCCAGTCCGGGTCCCACGGCACGTCCGGCGTCGGGGTGGCCGACCCGGTGACATAGTGGGTGTAGGCAGGAAGCGTGTCGGTCACGACAAAATTCGTGATGGAGGTTGCGCCCGGCCGGGCATAGTACACGGAATAGGTCAGGGTATCCCCGGGGGGGATGACCTCCTTGTCGGCGGTCTTGAGGACGTACCGGATGTACTTCGTGTTCCCGGTCTTGAGGGCCGAGGGATAGGACGGGACCTGGTACCCGCAGGTGTCCCAGAGCCCGCCGGGCTGGGCCGGGGTCAGGAAATCATTGAACCCCAGTCCCATGGTCACCGTCCGACCCTCCACGGGACACGGGCCGATGTCCACGTAGGTGGACAGGGCGGGGTTGCCGCCGCAGGACCCGTTGGGGTCGCCCGACCAGACGATCGGCCCGGCCCAGGTCCACGCGGCGTAGGACGGGCCGCCCACGGTCCAGACCCCGGCATAGGTCAGGGTCCCCCAGGCGTTGGTCTTCCCGCAGTTGATGTTGAAGTAGACCGCGGTGATGTCGCCCCCCGCGCCGCCGGAGGCCGATCCGTAGTTGAACAGCGTGAGGCTCTGGATGTTGCAGACCGGCGTTCCGGCGCAGGTGGTGTCATCGCACACCGTGAGCGAGAAATCCGCGGCATTGGCCATCTTCCAGTTGGGAAAGACGGTGACCAGCGTGTCGTTGGTGGTGTCGGGAGTCTCGTCAATCAATCCGTCCGCGCGCGCCGGCCCGGCCGCGACGCTGGCCAGCGCGAGGCTGACCGTTCCGAATCTAGCTCCCCATGACCTCACGGAATCGTCTGGAAGCATCATCCCATGGACCGGCCTCTCCCGGGACGAAGGTTTCACGCCCGCCGGCGGCGCCCAGGGCGCGCCGGGCAGCCGCCAGGTTGGGCAGGATTCCCGTGGCGACCGCCTGGACCGCAATATTTCCCAGTGCCGTCGCTTCCACGGGGCCCGCCACCACGGGGCGGCCACAGGCCGCCGCCGTGAACCGGTTCAGCAGGGAGTTTTGACTCCCCCCGCCCACCACCCGGATGGCCTCCAGCCGGCGGCCGGTCAGCCGCTCCAGGTCCCCCAGGACCACCCGGTATTTCAGGGCCAGGCTCTCCAGACAGCACCGCATGAACGCCCCCTCGGTGGCGGGCTCCGGCTGGCCGGTGCGGCGGCAGACGTTCCGGATGGCCGCGGGCATGTCGCCGGGCGCGAGGAATTCCGGTGCGTCAGGGTCCACCAGCGAAACGAACGCGGGCGCCGCCTCCGCCGCCGCGAGCAGGCCGGCGAGCGGCCGGGCCTTCCCGTCCCCTTCCCAGGCCCGCACGCACTCCTGCACCAGCCAGAGACCCATGACATTCTTGAGCAGGCGGATGGTCCCGCCCACCCCGCCTTCATTCGTGAAGTTCATCACAAACGAAAGATCATTGATGACGGGCTCCCGCGTCTCCACGCCCAGCAGGCTCCAGGTTCCGCTGGACAGGTAGGCGCTCCGGTCGTCCAGATCGGGGACGGCGGCCACGGCGCTGGCCGTGTCGTGCGCCCCCGGGGCCACGACCGGCACGGGGGTGCGCCACCCCAGCCGGTCCATGAGCGCCCCCTGGAGCGGGGCGAGGACCGTCCCCGGGGGGACCAGCGGCGGCAGAATCCGGGTGGGAAGGCCGAGCTGGTCCAGCAGGCCGGTCGCCCAGCCCCGCGCCCCCGCGTCCAGGACCTGGCCGGTCGAGGCAATCGTATACTCGGCCACCCGCTCCCCCGACAGCCAGTAATGAAACAGGTCGGGGGTCAACAGCATGGTGTGCGCCCGGGCGAG
>JAHFSL010000329.1:0-3061 GCA_023265785.1 Candidatus Coatesiibacteriota bacterium
GCCGGGCGAGAGAAACCGCTGGTACGCCAGCCTGATCCGGGAGAGCTTCATGAAGGTGTAGAGCGTGACGGTGTCCCGGCCGATCTGGTCGGCCTCGGCCCAGGTCATCGGGAAGGTGAGCCGTTCGTAGGTCTTCACCACATTGAAGGGCTGGCGGGCGAAGAACTCGCGCGCCTTGCGGCCCACCAGGACCAGGTTGGCGTTGGTGCCCTTTAACTGGGCCACGACATGGCGGAAGAGGGCCATGTTGAACGACCCGCACAGCCCGCGATCCGACCCGATCACCACCACCACCTCGGCCCCGGCCGGCCCCTCCACCAGCAGGGGGTGGGCGGCCTCACCATCCCCCCGGACGGCGGCCAGCCGCGTCGCGATCTCGTACAGGGTCTCGGTGTAGGGCCGGATCTGCACGACCTTGTCCTGGACGCGCCGCAGTTTGACCGAGGCGACCAGTTTCATGGCCTTGGTCACCTGGCCGATGCCCTTGACGGCCTTGATTCGCTGACGGACTTCCTTGAGCGCGGCCATGCTCGCTACTTCTTGTCCGTCGGGTTGAACTGCGCCTTGAACTCGGCCAGGGCCGGCTCCAGGAGCGCTTTCACCTCATTGGAGAGTTCCCGCTTCTCGCGGATGGCCGCAAGGACTTCCGGCCTGGTGCCGTCCAGGAAGACGTACAGCTCGGCCTCGAACCGGGAGACATCCCCGACCGGCACATCGTCCACGAATCCGTTGCTCCCGGCGTAGATCGCCGCCACCTGCTTTTCGACCGGCAGGGGCGAGTACTGCGGCTGTTTCAGGAGTTCCACCATCCGCTCGCCGCGGGCCAGCTGGGCGGAGGTGGCCTTGTCGAGTTCGGCACCGAACTTCGAGAACACCTCGAGTTCGCGGTACTGCGACATGTCCAGCCGCAGGCGGCCGGCCACCTGCTTCATGGACTTGACCTGCGCGGAGGACCCCACGCGGGACACGGAGGTGCCCACGTTCACCGCGGGCCGGACGCCCTGGTAGAACAGCGAGGTTTCCACGACGATCTGTCCGTCCGTGATCGAGATGACATTGGTCGGGATGTACGCCGACACATCACCCTCCTGCGTCTCGATGACCGGCAGGGCGGTCAGCGACCCGCCGCCCAGCTCGTCGGACAGCTTGGCCGCCCGTTCCAGGAGGCGGGAGTGCAGGTAGAAAATGTCGCCCGGGAAGGCCTCGCGTCCCGGCGGGCGGCGCAGGACCAGCGCCAACTGGCGGTAGGCCACCGCGTGCCGGTACAGGTCGTCATAGACACAGAGCGCGTGGCCCTTGCGGTCCCGGTAGTACTCCCCCATCGCCGTCCCGGCGTAGGGCGCCAGGAACTGGAGCGGGGCAGGGTCCGCGGCGCCCGCCACCACGATGGTCGTGTACGCCATCGCCCCGCGCTCTTCCAGAATGCGTGCCAGTCCGGCCACGGTGGAGGCCTTTTGCCCGATCGCCACATAGATGCACTTCACATCCCCGCCCTTCTGGTTGAGGATCGTGTCCACGCAGATGGCAGTCTTGCCGGTCTGCCGGTCGCCGATAATCAACTCGCGCTGGCCGCGCCCGATGTTGGTCATGGCGTCCACCGCCTTGATGCCGGTCTGGAGCGGCTCCTTCACGGGCTGGCGCTCGACCACGCCGGGCGCCCGCACCTCGATGGGCCGGAACTCCTTCGCGTTGATCGGCCCCTTGCCGTCCAACGGCCGACCCAACGCATCCACGACGCGGCCCACCAGGGCGTCGCCCACGGGCACCTGCACGATCTTGCCCGTCCGGCGGACCTCGTCACCCTCGCGCACATGGCTCCCATCCCCGAGCAGGATGATGCCGACCTCGTCGCGCTCCAGGTTCATGGCGATCCCCTGCATCCCGCCGGGCAGGTCCAGCAGTTCGGCGGCCATGACGTTCATCAGCCCCGAGACTCGCGCCACGCCGTCGCCCGTCTGAACCACCACGCCGGTTTCCGCGACATCGAGGTCGCCCGTGAATCCCTTCAATTGCTTTTCAATCAGGTCCTCAAACGAAGCCGATGCCGCCATGATGCCTCCTGTTACGAGATTGAAGCCGGAACCAATTCGCGCCCGAGCCGGTCCAGGGCGCCGGCCACACTCCCGTCAATGACCATCTCACCCGCCCGGATCCGCAAGCCCCCGAGCAGGGTTCGCCGGACCGTGACCGAGAGCCGGACGGACCGCCCGAGCCCGCGTTCCAGGATGCCCTGGAGCGCGACGGCATCGGCCCGGGACAGCGCCGCGGCGGATTCCACCTGCACCGGCACCGTGGCCGCGTGCGCTTCGGCGAGAGCGGCAAAGGAGCGCGCCACCGCCGCGGCCTGGCCCAGCGCCCGGCGGGTGACCAGCACCCCCAGCACCCCGCGGGCCGTGCCGGTGAGCGGGCCCAGAAGCTCCAGCAGGCCCTCACGCCGGTCCACCGGCAGGCGCGGATGCAGGAGCACCTGCCGCAAGCGCGGCTGGGCGCGCAGGATCGCCGCGGCCTGGGCCAGCGCCTTCCCCGTGGCCGCCGTGGTCCCGTCCGCCTCGGCCGAGCGGAAGGCCGCGCCGGCCAGGTAGTGCGTGAGGGTCCGGGCGTTCTTCAAGCCTCAACTCCAAGGCGCTTGGGCAGGCGCTCCAGGACGCGCTTGACCAGCCGTTGTTTGTCCGCGGCCGTCAGCTCCAGCACGGCCACCTCGCGCGCCATCTTGACCGAGAGGCTGGCCACCTGCGCCCGCATGTCCTCCAGGAGCTTGGCGCGCTCGGCCTTCATCTGGTCCCGGGCCTGGGCCACGACCGCCCGGGCCTGCTTGCCGGCCTCGGCCACCGCGGCGTCCCGGATGGCCCGGGCCTCGCCCGCGGCGATCAACAGGCGCGCCCGGTCCTCCTCCTCAAGTTTCGCGATCCGGCTGCGTAATTCCACCGTCAGGGCGGCCGCTTCACGCTTCAGCCCCTCCGCATCGCTCTCCGCCTTGAGGATCCGCGCGCGCCGTTCCGCGAGGATCGCCCGGATGGGCGTCCACGCCAGGACCTGGAGCAGGGCCACCCCCACGAGGAAG
>JAHFSL010000329.1:3071-3863 GCA_023265785.1 Candidatus Coatesiibacteriota bacterium
CCAACTGGACCAGGACGAGATGCCACGCCGGAACTTCCATCGCCTAGCCCAGGAAGTGGTTCGCGAACGGCAGGGCGAAGAGCATGATGAACGCGATCAGCAGGACGTAGATGACCAGGGACTCGATGAACGCCAGCCCCAGGAGCATCGCCGTCTGGATCTTGCCCGCCGCCTCCGGCTGGCGCGCCATGGCCTCCATGGCCCGGCCCGCCACCTGGCCCTGGCCCAGCGAGGCGCCGAATGCCGCCAGCGCGAGCGCGAAGCCCGCCGTGACCACCACCGCCGCGAAGAAGGTCGCGTTCCCCGATGCCGCCGCCGCCGCCGCCGCTCCCGCCGCCAGCGCGGCCGCCGGCGCGAACATCACTGCCAGAGTTCCCAAGGCCAGTCCCTTTGTCATGTCGCTCCTCCGTGTTCAGGTTGATGATGACCTTCTTCCCCGTGCCCTCCCTCCATCGCCAGCGAGACGAACACCATCGAAAGGATCGTGAACACCGCGGCTTGGACGATGGAGACCAGGGTCCCGAGGAGGATGATGGCGGGCCGCAGGACCAGCGGCAGAACGGCCAGGCTCCGCACGAAGGTGTCGGGCGAGCCGAGGAACGAGGCGGCGACAAAGGCGAGCATCAGGAGCAGGATCTCCTTGGCGAAGATGTTGCCGAACAACCGCATCGTGAGCGAGATCGGCCGCACGAACTGTTCGAGAATGTGCAGGAACGGCCAGAGCCAGGAAAGCAGGAGGACCCGGATCAGGACCGGCGCCGGCGGCGGGAGGAAGTGCTTGAGGTACCCGAT
>JAHFSL010000330.1 GCA_023265785.1 Candidatus Coatesiibacteriota bacterium
CATGCGATCATTCAAGAGACATAAAGGGGAGCATGGAAGAAAGCACGGTGGTCACAACTGAACGCACGGCGGCGCGCGGAGCGGGCATCCCGTTCTGCGTCATGGCCATGCTGGTGGCCGTTATCCTGGCGGCGCCTCGGCCGGCCACCGCGATGACCGCGGACGGGGCATTGATTACCAATAGTGCTGCGGCCACGATGTACTGGGGCTCCGGCGGTGATCCGTGGTGGGGCGCCGCACCCGACGGGCCGTATGCCTCGCCGTTCTTCACAATGTCCTACAAGGCGACCACGACCGTCATCGTGAGTTGTCCGCTGGTCGCGCTCCAGAAGTGGGCGACCCCGACCAGTCAGGCGGCCGGCGGCACGGTCACCTTCACGATTTGCGTCGTGAACAACTCCCTCGCCGCCAGCGCCTGGAACGTCATCCTCACCGACCAATTGCCCGACAACATGGCGTATGTCACCGGAATCGCCGGGGACACCTGGACCACGGGTGGGACGCTGATCGGCACGGCGCCCAATTACGCCTGGTCCACGACCTCCGCGGCTGGGGTGTTTTTCAATGGTCAGCCACCGAGTGGCCAGACCAATCCGTATTTCCTCCGGTGGGTCATCAACCCGCTGGGGCCTGGACGGAGCGCGTGCATGACCGTGCGGGCGACGGTGCTGTGAGCGTCATCATGGCGGACACGATCCGCGCGTTGCACCCCGCGAACAGCGGGGGTTACACCTCGGGACGGCATGCCAGTGTCGTTTCGAGCGGAATTATTTTCCTGGCGCTGGCGGTCGTGACCGTCCTGGGCCCCGGCTTCGCGCGGGCGGGGGTTTCGGAGGGCACGCTGATCACCAACGTGGCCTGCGCCACGTTTGGTTCCGTCCGGCCCGGGTGCGACTTCACCACCAGTTACTGCGTCACGGCCATTGTGCTGGTCGCGAATCCCAACATCGCCATCAACAAGAACGCCAACCCGACCATTGAGTGCTCGGGCGGAACAATCACCTTTTGCATCTATGTCAAGAACAATTCGGCGTACACCTCGGCGTTCAACGTCATCGTCATTGACAACTTCCCGGCCAACATTGCCTACGTCACCGGCCAGGGAAACTGGGCCGGGAACACGGTCGGGGCCACCATTGCCGTTGGCTTCAAGGCCGGATTGGGCCAGTCGTTCAACGGCGCGTGGAATACAGGCGGGATTGGAAACGGGGAACCATGGGGATGGCCCGCATTCGTGAATTCCGATCCTAATTATTACCTGCGGTGGTCCATCAACCTGATCGGGCCGGGCAAGAGCGCGCTGGTGTGCTGGAAGGGGATGATCCTGTGAGCACCACGGCGCGTTCCTCCGTCCGCGCCGGACTGCTGGGGCTGGGCCTCCTCGCGGGCGCGCCCGGTCGCGCCGCGACGGTGGACGGGACGATCATCACCAACATCGCCTGCGCCACCTACATGGGCTTCGCCGGCGGGCTGGGGTTCAAGGTCTCCTACTGCGCCACCCAGACGGTGCTGGTGGCCAACCCGTGCATCAACCTCTACAAGTCGTCCAACCCGACCCAGCAGTCCGCGGGTGGCACCGTCACCTTCACGCTCTATGTCGTCAACTGCTCCTGCACCGTGTCCGCCTGGAACGTGACGGTGACCGACCGCCTTCCCGACAATATGTCCTACAACAACCCGCCCGCGCCCGCCTTCTGGAACGGCGGCTCGGGCGGGACGTGGAGCCCGTTCATGTCCTCCGACAACGTGACCTATGCCGCAGGCTCGCCCCCGGCGGGTCAGGTCACCCCTTATTATCTGCGCTTCGTGCTTGACCGCCTGGGTCCGTGCAAGAGCGCCATGGCGCAATTCACGGCGAATATCCTGTGATGAACACACGGTTTGATGCGAGGAATGAAATCCGGTTCGAGAAACCAATCAGCAACAGCGAGGGAGGATCCGTTATGAGACAACTCACCTTCGCAGCGCTGGCCGCCCTGTGGGGGCTGGCGCTGCCACCGGGTGTTTCGGCGGCGCCCACGGCCGACGGAACGCTCATTACCAATGTGGCCTGCGCCACATTCCAGGCCGCGGGCGGCCAGGGGTTCGCAGTGTCCTACTGCGTGACCGCCATCGTCCGCGTTGACAGTCCGTGCATCGCCCTGCAGAAGATCGCCAACCCGACGGTGCAGTCGTCGGGCGGCACGGTGACGTTCTCGATCTATGTCGTGAACTGCTCGTGCACGAACTCGGCGTTCAACATCATGGTGACGGACCGCCTGCCGGACAACATGAGCTACAGCGGAAACTATGCGGGCATCGCGCTCGGGTTCCCCGGAACCTGGACGCCATACCAGTCCTCGGTCAATACGGGGACGGGGTGGAGCGGTGTCGCGCTGGCCGTGGGCCAGGGAGCGCCGTATTACATGCGCTACATCCTGGACTTCATCTCGCCGTGCAAGAGTGCCCTGGTCACCTTCACGGCGAACGTGATCTAGGGAGCCGATGCCGATCTCCTCGCTGATCGCGCACCGGACAACGAACCGGATGGAGCAGGTCCCGGCAACCGGGGTGGCCGCGCCGCTGATCGCGGCCGCCACCGGAGCCGGCAGGGTCCAAGGGAAGGAATGCAGGGTTGAAGGAGGCACCGGACGGTGAATCGTGACCTGACCGCGCGGACCGCGCAGGGCATTGTCCTGCGGGTGTCTCTGGCGCTGGGGATCGCGGTGGCCGCGGTCGCGGGCCTGCCCGGGCGGGCGCCCGCGCAGACCGCCTGCGGGTCCATGATCACCAACATCGCCACCGCCACGATGTGGTCGGGCGCGCCGGACTTCGCGGTCTTCATCGTGTCGTACAGTGTGACCTCGCAGATCCTCGTGCTGTGCCCGCCGGTCATCGCGCTGACCAAGTCGTCCTCGATCAACGGCGATCCGCTGGTCCAGTGCGCCGCAGGGTGCCTGGTGACCTTCCAGGTCTGCCTCAATAACCAGCAGTTCGCCGCCACGGACTCGGTGTGGGAAGTGACGATCACCGACCGGATCCCGACGAACATGGCGTTTCAGGCGGGCGGGGCATTTGACTACAACACAACCAATCCGAGCCTGGGGGCGATCACCTTTGGGTATGCCTCGGGGGCCACACCGCCCGCGACCGGCTGGACCGCCGCGTATCCGCCGCTGGGCCAGACCTCAACGCCCACCACGACATTCATCCGGTGGGTGGTGCCCGGTATCGGGCCGACCCGCAGTGCCTGCCTCACCTACACCGCGAGGATCCTGTAATGCATACCCTGCGTTCCCTCATCGTGTTTGGGCTCGTCGCGCTGGTTGCGGTGCCCGCCCGGGCGACGACATCGGAAGGCAGCCTGATTACCAATCTGGCCTCAGCCACATTCAAGGACAAGACCGGGGTGATGCGCGAAATTTCCTACGGGGCCACGTCGTGGGTCCTGGTGGCGACCCCGTCGGTCATGTTGTTGAAGGTGGTCAGCCCTACCATCGCCGTGTCGGGCGGCACGGTGACATTCTGCATCACGTTCTCCAACGCGAGTGCGCTCACCAGCGCTGTGAACGTCGTGATCTCCGACAAGGTGCCGGACAATGTGCGCTTTGCCAACGCGCTGACGGAAAACGATCCAGTGGGTGGGAATATCACGCCGGCCTGGTCCACGGACAACATTGCCTGGTCTCTGGCGTGGCCCCCCGGGTACGGTCAAGGTCCTGCGACGCCGGCGAGTTCGGTTTTCCTTCGGTGGACGACTGATGTGATGGGTCCCCGGCAATCCGCCATCGTGTGCTACTCGGTGACGATCCAATAGATGAGTACTAACCGGCCGACCCGGCGCGCCATGCTGGCGCTGGCGGCGGCGGGCATGGGCCTGCT
>JAHFSL010000331.1:0-3288 GCA_023265785.1 Candidatus Coatesiibacteriota bacterium
CCCCCTGGATGCCTGACCTGACCGGCGCCATCCTGTTTCTCGAGGATGTCGAGGAACGCCCGTACAAGATTGACGGCTACCTGGCGCACCTAAAGCATGCCGGCATCCTGGACCGGGTGGCCGGCGTCATCCTCGCCAACTTCAAGAAATGCTGGGCGCCGCCGGCGAAGAGCCTCACGCTGGACCGGATCTTCAGGGACTATTTCGGCCGGGCCCGGTACCCCGTCGCAATCGGCTTTCCCTTCGGCCACCGCGATCCCATGTTCACCCTGCCCCAGGGCATCCGGGGAACACTGGACTTGCGAACGGGATTAACATTGGACGAGACCGCAGTGAAGGGAGGGATTCATGGAAACCGTGACTGAGGCTGTGAACGAGAAGGTGAGACTCCTGGCGCCGGATCTCCGGACCGGATTTCCGCGCAGTCCGCGGGAGACGGCCATCGGCGGGTATGTGATCGCAGCGCGGGCACTGGACAAGTGCCGGGCGGCGCTGGCCGGAGTTCAGGGTGAGTACAACTGGGATTGTCCGCTCGACAAGAGGTTTTTCGAGTTTGCCGGCATTGACAGCGCGGCGTTCAGGTCCTTCGTCGCCACCGGGGCCACCGATGAGGAGGTCTCCGGCTGGGTCAAGGCCCATGCCAAACAGCAGGCCCCGGAGGAGATCATCCTCTGGAACAACAAGGAGCGCGACCGCCGACTGTCGGACCTCTCGCCGAAGTCCCAGGTTTACATGGAGGAGTACATCCAGAAAAACATTCCGAGAAACCGGGTCATCCATCACTACTTCGACCTCTACGACATCGAGGAACAGAGAATCTAACCCGGTCAGACCGGGTGGGGGACTAGATCGAGCGGGCGGTGCGGTCCACGATCCCGAGGACTGCGCGTTCCCGGGCGCGCGACCAGGAGGGATCAATGTTGACGGCGACGGTGCGGCCCAGCAGGTCAAGACAGCGCGGAGCCATGTCCTGCGAATACCGGACCGCCCGGCCCGCCGGCGTGGTCCGGTACGGATCCTGCCGCCGGTCGTAATGGCCGCGCTTGTTCATGATCGGCCACCAGTTGCGGTAGATATGCCGGTCGCTTTCGAGGCTCCGGAACCAGGAGTGCGTTCCCACGCCCTTCCGTTCCAACGCGTCAGCCAGCCGGGTGGCGAACCCGCGCGATTCCACCCGGAGGAAAAGCGCCTTCCCGCAGTCGCCCGCCAATTCGTGCACCGGGCCGGGCGGGCAAACGGGGTGGTGGGCGAGGGCGGCGGTCAGCCGGCGCTTGCTGCCGTTCATGGCTGAGAGAAAGCCCGGCAGGCGCTTCATCTGGGCGTTGAGTTGGGCACCCAGGAGTTCGCTCAACCGGAAGTTGCCGCCCGCAAAATAGCCGTCCTTCTTGAAATGGCGCATGCGGGGGTCGAAGAAGTAGGCGCCCGCGTCCTGGTAGATCATAGCCCGCTCGAAGTGGGCGAGCGATTTCAGGGTGACCGTTCCGCCTTCACCGGCGGAGATCGTCTTGTAATGGTTGTGGGAAAACGCCCCGGCATCGCCCAGCGACCCGCACCGGCGGCCGCGCCACCGGCCGCCGGTGGCCTGGGCGCAGTCCTCGATGACCTTGAGACCGCGCCGCCGGGCGAGCGGCAGGAGCTTCCCGAGATTGGCGATCAGTCCCATCATGTGGACCGGAATGATGGCCCGGGTGCGCCGGGTGATATTGCGGGCGACATCCACCGGGTCCAGCCCCAGCCCGTCGTCCACATCGGCAATGACCGGGATGGCGCCCACGGCCAGCACGGCGAGCGGGGTCGCCATGAAGGTGAACGCGGGAACGATGACCTCATCACCGAGTCCGATGCCCAGCGCCGCCATCGCGGTCTGGAGCGACGCGGTGCCGGAGGTGGTGGCGACGGCGTACCGGACGCCAATAAACCGCGCAAAGGTGTTCTCAAACCGCTTCACCTCGCCCCGCCAGCCCGAGCCCGGGTATCCGTACCGGAACAGGAACCCGCCGCGGATGACGGCCGACACGGCCTTGATTTCAGGAGTCCCCATCGCGTACGCCATGGCGCCATTGTACGCGGAGTGGTTCCCGCGGGTCACGGGAGTAGGATGGACGGGATGCACCGACCGGGATGGATTTACCGCCGGGGGATTGCAAGCGTGCTCCTCTTCTTGGCCACTGCGGGGCCGGGTTGCAGAAGGAGTGGCAACGAGTTTCGCGAGATCGGCTTCACGGACGCGCTGACTGCGGCCGGCGTGTCGAAGAAGCTGGTCCTTGTGGACTTCTACACCAGCTGGTGCGGGCCCTGCAAGCGCCTGGATGCTGAAACCTGGCCGGACCGGAAGGTGCGCGGATGGATGCGCAAGCACGTGATCGCGATCAGGGTTGACGCAGAGCGGGAGACCAACCTCGCCACGCGTTTTCGTATCGAGGCGTATCCGACGATTCTCCTTGTGCACCCGGACGGGAAGGAGGCGGGGCGAATCGTCGGGTACCGGAACCCCGCGGTGTTGCTGGCCGGCTTCGCCGACTTGCTGGCCGGGCGTGACGCCGTGTCCATCGCCAGGGACAGGCTCACGCACCCCGGCACGGAGGAACCAAGCCTCCGATTTGCGCTGGGCCAGGCTCTGGCGGAGGCGCACAAGCCGGCGGCGGCGCTCCGCGAATTTCTCTGGGCGTGGGACCACGGCAAGGTGGAGCCCGCCTTCTCGGGGGTCCGGGTGTCCTTCCTCCTGGACAGCGTGGCCCGGCTGGGCCGGACCTGGCCTCCCGCCCTCCAGGCCCTGGGGGATCGCCGGGCGGCGTGCGAACGGGTCGTGCTGGGCGGGGGCACCGTCACCCAGCCGGTCCGGGAGTTGGCCGCACTCGACCGGGTCCTGGGACAGGCCTCAAAGACCCTGGCGCTGTACGACCGGTTGGCCACGCGAGGGAGCGCGGGCGCGGCGGCGCGCCTCGAGCTGTTCCGGCATGTGTTCGACGAGCTCGTCGCCCGGCGACGGTACGCCGACCTCCTGGCGGGAGCGGCCGATCCGCTCGAGGGGTCCCGAAAGGCCAGGGCCTCGGTCGTGGACATGTGCGGCGGCCTCAAGGACCTTCCCCGCGACGAGCGGCGGCAGATGATCGAATATTTTCGTGCCGATGGCGTGGAGCAATGTGGCAAGTACTATGAAGCGTGTCTCGCGGCGGGCCGGTCGGGCGTGGCGGAGGAGATTGCCCGGGAGACTGCTGCGTTCGAGCCGACCGGGCAGACTTGGGCCACGCTGATGGACCACGCCGCGCGGGCCGGCCACCCGGAGGG
>JAHFSL010000331.1:3298-3859 GCA_023265785.1 Candidatus Coatesiibacteriota bacterium
GTCGCAGGCACCTTTGGTGGTGGCGTAAGGATGATCTGGCACGGATTGCGAAGGCCGAATTGGAATTGGGGGCGGGAAAGCCGGGTCGTTAGGAGGGGGCACCCTTCCCACCGCGGTGGCGCTGCACGTGTGCGGCGACTGCGGCGACCGTGTCCACCCAGATATTGGTGGCGGGATCCTTGAGCCAGCCGCACAGGGCATCCAGCGCGCCGGCGTCGAACGTTTGGCGCGCGGCCGGGCCGACATCGTGCCCCGCGAAGACAATCCACGGGGGGATGCCCGGCGTGGCAGAGATGAATCCCTCGATGGCATCCTTCAGCCACGCGAAGGTCCGGTTGTCCGACCAGAGTCCGCCCAGATGGGCTAGGTCGCAAAAGGTCGGATCATTGGCATATTCAGCCATGAACCCGCGCCCCGCGAGGAACCGCCGGGCCACCAGCGGGATGTAACTCTGGAGGGTCTCACCGCGGCCGATGTTGGTCTGCCCGCACGGGTAGGCAAAGGTCGTGGGGGTGACGCCCAGGGCATCCGCAATGGCCGCGTCAGCATCCCGAAACTCGG
>JAHFSL010000332.1 GCA_023265785.1 Candidatus Coatesiibacteriota bacterium
CCCGCCGGTGAAGCACGCCCGGCCGCGGCTCAAGGTCACGCAGGGGATTCCCATCGGCGCGGTGTTCCGCCTGCCGCTGGGGGATGTGCGGCTCACGCTGGTCGCCCGGATGCAGCACTATAACGCCAACCCCCGCCACGCGAGCGACGCCTACGATGCGGATGTCTACAGCCCCAAGTCCGTCCGGATTCACCCCGACGGCACCCGGGCCTACGTAAACTCGCTGGAAGGGGAGGTCACGGCGGTCTACGACACCCGGACCTTCGCGAAACTCGCGGTCATCCCCCACCGGTTCGGCGCGGGATCGGCCTCCCTGTTTCTCGACGGCCCCCCGTACGACTATGCGTTCCTGCAGGGCGATGCGGGCCGTACGCCCAACCGGTTCGCCGGCAAACCCGTGGAAATGGAATTCACCCACGGGGGCCGGTACCTTTGGGTCTCGTACTACCGGCGCGACTACGACCGCTGGTCGCTCGGGCCCTCCGCGGTCGCGGTGGTGGACACCAGTACGAACGCCATCGTGCGGGTCCTGCCGTCCGGTCCCATCCCCAAGTACCTGGCCGTCGCCCCCGCCGGCGACCGGCTGGCCATGGTGCACTGGGGGGACAATACGATCGGGTTCGTGAACATCGCGGGCGCCGACCCCGCCGCGTTCCGGCTTGCCGGGCTGGTCCCGGTCGGCGACCGGCTGAACCTCGCCCGGATCGCGCGGCGGCCCAGGCCGATCAACCGCGACGCCGTGTGCGGCTCGTGCCTGCGCGGTGCCGTCTTCACCGCCGACGGCCGGTGGCTCCTGGTGGCCAAACTGCACGGGGGGGGCATCGCCGTCGTGGACGTTCCGGCCGGCCGGTTCATCGGCACGGCGGAGGGGATGCGCGACACGCCCCGGCACCTCCTGATCCGGGGCGACCGGCTGTATGTCGGGTCCAACGTGAGCGGCTATGTGGCCTGGTTTCCGGTGGAGGAGGTCCTGGCCGCCGCGCGGGAGCACCGTGCCGCCCGGCTTGGCGGGGAACGCTTCGTGGGCGAGGGCGTGCGCACGATCGCGATCAGCCCCGACGGCCGGTGGCTGTACGCGGCGGTCAACTTGAAGTCTCGGCTGGTCGTCCTGCGGGCCGCGGATCTTGCGCTCATGGATGAGGCGACGGTGGACTCCTATCCCGTCGGGCTGGATGTGACCCCCGACGGCCGGCAGGTCTGGGTCACCTCGCAGGGCCGGAGCCTGCGCGGCGGCAATTCCGTCTGCGTTTATGCCGTGGACATCCTGGCGGCCCCGCCGTTGGTGACGGCCGAGGGTGCATCCCCCCTTGAGCCTGCTCCCAATCCCGGAGCCACCCTGCCCCGCTAGCGGTTTCCCGCCACGAGGAAGGCGTGGCGCCAGACGGCAATGTCGTCGCAGTCCGGGTCTGAAACCGCGGCATCCCGGTAGGTGCTGATGAGCGCCCACCGGTCCTCCCCGGTCGCGTTGGGAAACGAGGCGTGGAGAAGCAGGTCATGAAACATGACCGCCGTGCCGGCGGGGGCGGGCAAGGCCACGGCGCGGGACTCGTCCACGGCCCTGGGGTCCAGCCGGTTGTCGAAGCCTGTCCCGTCGTCCGCCGCGCCGTCGTGCCGGGCCACCACCCGGTGGCTCCCCGGGATCACCTTGAGACAGCCATTGGCCGGGGTCGCGTCGTCCAGGGCGATCCAGACCGAGACCTTATGGATGCCGTGCCAGTAGCTCCAGTCCTGGTGCCAGGGCGTGCCAAAATCCACGCCCGTTGACTTGAACACAATCTTGTCGCTCAGGAACTCAACGGTTGGCCCGATCGCCTCGGTGAGGGGGCCGACGAGGCGGAGATCGGCCGCGGCCGCCTTGAGGAGGGGACTGCGGACGGCCAGTCCCACGAACACGCCGTTGGCCGGCGTCCCCGCCTCGTCCAGCACCCCGCGAATCCCTGCTTTCCAGCCCGCCACATCCGCCGCCCCGAACAGCCGCTCCAGCACGACATACCCGTCGCGGTCATACCGGGCACGGATCGGCTCTGTCATCAGTGCCGGGAGCCGGCGTGAAAGAGTTTCAGCAGGTTGGTATGGCCTGACCGGCCCACGGGCGTCCCGGCCGCCGCGGCGATGAGATCGCCGGGGCGCACCAGCCCGTAGCGGAGCAGGATGCGCTCGGCCCGGCGCGTCAGGTCCTCCACACTGCGTCCCCCCCCGATCCACTTGGGTCGGATGCCCCAGCAGATCGCGAGGCGGTGCAGGGCCACGGGATTCGGGGAGAACGCCACGATGGGGGCCCGCGGGCGACGGAGCGAGATAAACTGGGCGCTCCGGCCATACTCGGTGAACGCCGCGATCACCTTCAGATTGAGGTCGGCGGCCGCCGTGTGGAGGGCGTCGGCGATCGTATCGGGCACGGTCGCGGGACGCCGGTTTCGGGCGGGGCCGGCCTCCACGCGGTGCGCCTCCGCCTCGCGCACCACCGTGTCCATCATCGCCAGCGCCTCCAGCGGCCACTTCCCCGAGGCCGTCTCGGCCGAGAGCATCACGGCATCGGTGTCATCAAAAATCGCGTTAGCCACGTCGGACACCTCGGCGCGGGTGGGCCGGGGATTCTCCTTCATGGACTCCAGCATCTGGGTCGCGGTGATGACCGGCAGGTGGTGAGCGTGGGCGCGGGCGATGATCCGTTTCTGGAGGACCGGCACCTTTTCGGGCCCCAGTTCGACCCCCAGGTCGCCGCGGGCGATCATCACGCCGTCCGCCACGTCCAGGATGTTCTCGAGGTCGGCGATGGCCTCCGGCTTTTCCAGCTTGACGATCACCGGCATGTGCCGCCCGGCCCGCCGGATCCGGTCCTTCACCGCCTTCACATTGGAGGCACTCTGGACAAAGGAGAGCGCGATGAAGCTCACCTTCCGGGCCAGGGCGAAATCCAGGTCGGCGGCGTCCTTGCGGGTCAGGGCGGGGCGGCGCCACCGGATGCCCGGCAAATTGATTCCCTTGTGCGACCCCAGCGGGCCGCCATTCACCACCTCGCACCGGATGTCCGTGGGCGTTACCCGCCGGACCCGCAGAGCGATCAGCCCGTCATCCAGCAGGAGCCGGTCACCCGTGTGGACCCTGCCCGGCAGGCCACGGTCATCCACCCCGATCAGGTTCCCCTCGCCGGACACCCGGCGGGTGGTCAGGATGAGCTCGCCGCCCGCCTTGAGGAGGAGCGGCTTCCCGTCCCGCGTCGGACCGGTCCGGATCTTGGGCCCCTGCAGGTCCGCCAGGACGCCGATCCACCGCCGGTGCCTCGTGGCCGCGGCCGTAATCCCGGCCAGCGCCCGGGCGTGCCAGGCATGGTCGCCGTGGGAGAAGTTGAGCCGGGCCACGTCCATCCCGCTGCGCACCAGCCGGTCCAGCATCGCCGGCGACTCGGTGGCCGGCCCGATCGTGCAGACGATCTTGGCGCGGCGGGTGCGGATCACAGCCTGACGAAAATCTTCGCGTGGGTCGCGGCGCGCACCACCAGCAGGACCACGAAGGTTTCCAGCGCCACATTGACCAGGGCGGGGACCCCACCCCGTGATGCGAACGGCAGGGCGCCCATGTGGACCAGGTTCAGCGCATGGTCCGCCACCTGGGGCAGGAGGAACGCCAGGAGGGCGCTCTGCCCCACCGGCACGAAGATGGCCATGCCCGTCCGCGCGCGCCTGAGGTCCGTCAGGAAGTGAGTGAACGCGAACGCGAGACTGCACAGCCCCGCCGCGATCAGGGCATAGGCGTCCGTCATCTTCACCCGGTCCACCCCGTGGAGTGGCCGGATCATCTCGCCCGCCGCGAACAGCAGGGCCCCGAACGGCACCAGGAACCAGA
>JAHFSL010000333.1 GCA_023265785.1 Candidatus Coatesiibacteriota bacterium
GCCTCATGCTCGGGGTGGAGGACTGGTTCACCCGGCAATGGGCGGGACGCATCGGCCTGACGCTGGCCTCGGACCAGGTGGACGACAACGACCCGTCCACGCCGGCCCCCGGCACCAGCGACCAGAATCCCACCACCAAGGCGACCCTGATCTCCCTGGGTGGGGGGTACCGCGGGACGATGTTCTCCTTTGATGCCCTGCTGGCCTTCGGAAGCCCCGTGCAACAGCCCACCCCGACCGCGCCGGCCACGCTGACGATGAATGTCAGCACCTTCGCCATCGCGGGCAAGTACCTCTTTTAGCTTCCCTCGCGGGCAAATACTTCTTCTAACTTCCCCCACCGGCCAGGACGCCTTCCAGTCGCCCGTCGCGGCGACCGGGGCCCGTCAGACCTCCTTGCGCATCGCTTCCACGGGCTGCATGCGCGCCGCAATCAGTGAGGGGTAGATCGCCGCGATGACCGAGAGGACGGTCCCGATCAGGACCGTCCCGCCGGCCGCGGCCCCCAGGCCGGATCCTGGGACATGCCGGAGGGCTCCGGCCCCGTACAGCCCGGCGGTCATGCCGAGGCAGGAGAGCACGCCAACGACCGCCCCGGCCGCGGAGGAGGCCGAGCCCACCAGGATCGCCTCGATCAGGAAGAGCCTCACGACGAAGCTGTCGAGCGCGCCCAGGCACTTCATGGTTCCGATCTCCTTGATCCGCTCGGATACCGACATCGCCAGCGCATTGGTGACGCCCACGAGGCACACCACCATGGAGGTGGCCACCAGCCAAATTTCGCGCGCGGCCAGGCCCACCCCTGCGTCCTCCAGGTCGATGCCGCGCCGCTGAAGGAGGAAATTGATGTTCTGGTCGTTCAGGGCGATCAGGGCCTTGAGAAGTTCATGCGTTCCCAGCGTGAATGCGAGAAAGGCGGTGGCCAGGATGATGGAACCGGCCGTGATGAGCGATCGGCCCATGCGGACCCGAAGCCCCTGCACTGCGATGTCCACGGCGCGTCCCCAGGGCAGAATGCGCTGGCGGCCGGGAACGGCCGTGAGCGGGGCCGCCTGGGACACCGTCACGCGGGGATTTCCGGCGCCACGGGGGGGAATCCCACCAGTCGGCGTTCCGACAGCACGCCGAGGTAGGCGAGCACGGCGTGCTCGGCGCGGTCGGGGGGCCAGCCGAATTCCCGCGCCATGCTCGCCGCCATGGCCCGCACCCGGGTGCGCCCGTCGCACTTCTGCCACACGCTGGCCCCGGGCCGGTCCAGCACGAAGGACCGCCGTTCAGGAACCGTGAACACCCAGGCCGCCATCCGGGCCAGCCGGCCGGGCGAACGGCGGATCGTGACCCGGAGGTCGTTCCCGTCCTGGGTCCATTCGGCATGGGGTGCCCGCACGGGGCAAAGGTTTCGGACCGCTTCCGGGGAGAGGCGCACGCGGGAACGAAGGAACATGCCCCCTATCTTATCGCAAGAGGCCGGTGTGCTACCCTGTGAGCGCGCATCATGAAGGGCGTCGTGATCGGGGTGACCGGCGGAGTCGCGACGGGAAAATCCGCGCTGGCCGGGCTCTGGCGGCGCGCCGGTGCCGCGTACTATTCCGTGGACGCCGCGGCGCACGCCCTGTACGCCCCGGGGACCGGCGTGACCGCCGCCCTTGCCGCCCGGTTCGGGCCGGGCATCCTGGGCCCGGACGGGGCGGTCAACCGTCCGCGGCTGGCGGACTCGGCCCTGCGGGACGGCCCAAGTCTGCGCGCGCTCGATGTCATCGTGCATCCCCCGCTGGCCCGTGCCGCCGCGGCGGCCCTGCGCCGGCTGGCGGCCCGCCACCCGGCGGTCGTCGTGGAGGCCGGCCCCCTCCTGTTTGCGCTGGGGCTTGACCGGCTCTGTGACCGGGTCGTGCTGGTCCGCTGTGCCCGGGCCGAACGGGTCCGCCGGCTGGCCGCGTCCCGTGCTCCCGGAGGGGTCGGAACGGGCCGGCGACTTGGCGTGTTCGGCGCCGCGGAGCGGCGCATGGAACGGGCCGCGCGGGGCCGGCGCAACCTGACGGTGGTCCGGACGGATGTCCCAGCGCCCCGACTGGCGTCGCTGGCCGCAGGGTTCTGGCGCCGGGCGGGAGGGCGCTAGGATGGCCTGGCAGGACCGGCGGACCTTGGCCGTCCTGCCGCCCGCGGGCATCCTGGCCCTGGTCCTGCTGGCGGGCTATGCGGGGTCCCTCGAGGCCCGCTGGTACCTGTTTCTGGGGGTTCCCATCGCCGCCACGCAGTATCTGTACGGCGCGGCGCCCGCGGGGGCCCTGACCATCGTCCTGGCCGCGCTGACCCTCCGCATATTCGGGCGGGACCCCGTCCTGGCGCCGGTCCTGCCCCTGTTCCTGGCGGCCGTCTGGGGCGCCGCCATCTTCATCATGCGGACCTTCCACGAACAGGTGTTCAAGTTGCGGTTGGCGGGCGAGGAAGACCTGGCGACGGCATCCGATGTGGCAAAGGCCCTCGAAAAGGAACGGGAGCGGATCAATGCGTCGCGCCAGCGCATCGAAAAAATCCATATGCTCACGAATCTGGCCCACGATCTCTCCTCGTCGCTGGACATTCGGAGCGTGGTGACCACGACCCTGGTGCGCACCCGCGAACTGACCGGCCAGACGGGCGAGGCGCGGCTGGTCCAATTCGATGCGGACGGAGTCCGGTCGTGGCGGTCACAGGACGGTGGCGCCGCCATGGGGCGCGAGGAAGCCGATCCCCTGGTCCTGTGGGTCAAGAAGCGTGCCCTGCCGCTCATCGTCACCGACCTGCCGCGCGACTTGAGGTTTCGCGAGGCGGAGGGTGAGCTCCCGAGCCTGCGTTCCATGATCGGGGCGCCGCTGTTTCAGGGGACCTCGGTGATCGGCGTCCTCCAGGTGGCCAGTGCCCAGCCCGATGCATTCAATCCGGAGGACCTGCGCCTGCTCTCCCTCCTGGGGGACCTGACGAGCGTGGCCGTCCAGAACGCCGAGCTGTACGCCCGGACCCAGGAGGAGGCGATCACGGACGGGCTGACGGGAGTCTTCGTGCACCGCTACTTTCAGGAGCGTCTCGTGGAGGAGATGAAACGCGCCCGCGCCCAGGGCGCCTCCCTCACGCTCATCATGGTGGACATTGATAACTTCAAGCGCGTCAACGACGAGTACGGGCACCTCACGGGCGACGGCGTCCTCAAACGGATCTCGCAGGTGATGAAGGACGGCGTCAGGGGCACCGACCTGGTTGCGCGGTACGGCGGTGAAGAATTCGCCGTTCTGCTCGTGGAAACCGAGCTTGAGCCGGCCCACCAGGTCGCCGAGAGGCTCCGGGCGGGCGTCGAGGCGCTGGTGCCCGGGGAACTGAAGATCCATCAGCCGGTCACCGTCTCGATGGGCCTGGCCTCTTTTCCGGGTCATGCGGCCGATGAGCGCGCCCTGATCGAGCGGGCGGATGAGTGTCTGTATTCGGCCAAGCGGGGGGGCAAGAACCGCGTGGTCGTGGCGGGCGCCGGATGATAGGATGGCGGACATGAAATCGACGCCCGCAAAGCTGTGGGGTTGGGCGGCTGCGAGTGCCGCTTGGATCCTCCTGTGGGGGTGGCACGGCGGGGCGGTGGGCGCGGCGGTCGTGCTGCACTGGCCCGTCGCGCTCGTCCTGCTGGCCGGGTTCGCCTACCATCTCAAGGGGGGGCTGGCCGCGGCGGTGGCGGCCAGCCTGCTGGCCATCGGGGTCCGGCTGTCGGGGGGCGTCCAGGACTGGACACTGGTCGGTTGGCAGGTCCTGCTGTACGGCCTCTTCGGGCTCTATCCCTTCAAGTTCATCCAGATCCGCGAACAGCGGCACCACCACTAC
>JAHFSL010000334.1 GCA_023265785.1 Candidatus Coatesiibacteriota bacterium
CCCCGCCTCGCGCCACTCCGAGTACCCGCCGGACTTCTCCACGAGCCGGACGCCGGCAATGGTCAGCGTGTCATCATGGGCGAACTTCAGCAGGTCGTAGGCGGTGAGGGCGCCCACCGCGGCGGCCGTCAGGGCCTCCATCTCCACCCCCGTCTTCCAGATCGCCCGGATGCGCACCCGGATCACGATGGCGTCCGTCCGGACCTCCACGGCCACCTCGGTCAGGTCCAGCGGAACGGGGTGGCAGTGCGGCAGGAGGTCCGGGGTGCGCTTGGCGGCCAGCATCGCCGCGGCCTTGACAAAGGTGGGCAGGTCGCCCTTGGGAATTAGATTTGCCATGACCAGCGCGAGCGTGGCGGGCGATGCCGTCACGCGCGCCTCCGCCACCGCCTCCCGCAGGGTCTCGAACTTGGCCGAGACATCGATCATCCCGTCATCCCCCGATGACACTCATGCCGGCGCGGGCCTCCGTGTAGGAGGCCCCCGTGGGCTTGCGCCGCACCGCCGCCCGGATGATCCGCCCCAACTCGTCGTCCGCGGCCCCCGCGCGCAGGGGCGCCAGCAGGTCCACCTCCAGCGGCGATGCCAGGCACAGCCGCAAGGCCCCGCGCGCCGAAAGCCGCAGGCGGTCGCAGGTCCCGCAGAAGGGCCGGGAGACGCCCGCGATGATCCCGACCTCGCCCCCCCCGGCCAGCGGCAGGTACCGCGCCGGTCCGGGGCCATCCGGCAGGCCGGTCACGCCCGGCGCCAGGACGGGCCGCAGGGATTCCAGGATCGCCGCCGCCGGCAGGTACCGGTGCTCCCACGCCGCGGGGGCAACCCCGACGGGCATGAATTCGATGAACCGCATCGCCCCGCCCCGGGACACGGCATACCGGGCCAGCGCGCACAGCTCGTCGTCGTTGACCCCCCGCATGGCCACCGCGTTGAACCGCAGGGGGAAGAGCCCCGCGGCCCGGGCGGCCTCGATCCCCGCGAGGACGCGTGGCAAGGCGTCCACCCCGGTGATGGCCGCGAACCGGGCGGGATCCAGGGAGTCAAGGCTGACATTGAGCCGGTCCAGTCCCGCCCGCGCCAGCGCGGCCGCCTGGCCCGCCAGGGCGGTCCCGTTCGTCGTCAGCGCCAGGTCGGGGACCCCGGCGGTCTTCAGCGCCCGGACCAGGATCGCCAGGCCCCGCCGCCGGAGCGGCTCGCCCCCCGTCAGCCGGACCCGGGTCACGCCCAGCCGCAGGAAGACCCGGACCAGCCGGGTGATCTCCTCGAAGGACGGCACCAGGCCCCTCGCATCCAGGGCGGGGGCGCCGTGCGGACGGCAGTAGGAGCACACCAGATCGCACCGGTCCGTGACCGAGACGCGCAGGGCGCCCATGACCCGGCCGAATCCGTCCGTGAGCCTCATGCCGGTCCCCCTTTGGGCAGGGCGCCGATGGCCTCCCAGGTGTCCACGTCGTCGAACCAGCCGCACCCGGGGTGATACCCCAGCGCCGCCTCGTCGAGCCACCGGACGGCCAGCCGGTCCAGCAGGGCCCGCAATCCGGCGCGCCGCTCCCCCATCAGGCCGGCCAGGACGGGCCGGACGCCGGGCCCGTAGACGGCGCAGAGGGGCTGGGGCATCCCGCCGATGAGCGGCACGGTAGCCGGCTCGCTCCCCACGGCGTGAAGAATCCGCCGGATGACGGGGGTGGTCAGCCGGGGCATGTCGCATCCCAGCAGGAGCACCGGCTCGGACCCGGCATGATCCAGCGCCGCCAGCAGGCCCCCCAGCGGCCCCGCGTCCCGCGCGGCGTCCGCGATGACCTCGGGTCCCCCGGACCGGCCCGCGAAGTGCGCGAAGACCTCCGGGGCGGCCGTCACCACGAGGGACCGCGCGACGCACGGCGCCGCCGCCGCGAGCACGTGCTCGATCAGGGGCCGCCCCCGCCAGGCCACGAGCGGCTTGCAGGCTCCGCCCAGCCGCGCCGACCCGCCCTTGGCCAGGACCGCGGCGATCACCGCAGGAGCCCCCCCGCCGCCGCGACCAGCAGGACCCCGCACAGGACCCGGACCAGCATGCGGCCGGGCAGGCGGGCGGCGCCCAGCCACCCCCCCGCCAGCCCGCCGGCCAGCGCCCAGGGCAGGAACAGGAAGGCGTCCGCGGGCGCGAACCGGCGGGCCGCCACGCGCGCCGCCAGCCCCGCCAGGGAGTTCACGAAGATGAAGGCGGCGGCGGCGCCCGCGGTGCGCTTGGGGCCCGCCCACCCCTTGAGGATCAGGAGCGGGCTCAACAGGACGCCACCACCGATCCCCACGGCGCCGGCCAGGAAGCCGATGAGCGCGCCCAGCGCGGCGGCCACGGGCAGGCGGGGCGGGCGGGGAGGCGCCTCCTCCCCGTCTCCGCCCGGGAGCGGCAGCCAGAGCCGGACCGCCGCCGCGACCAGGCAGGCGGCCACCAGGAGCGCCGCGACCCGGTGCGGCAGGCGGAGCCACCCCCCGACAAACGCCGCCGGCACGCTTCCCAGCAGGAACGGACCCACCAGCCGGCCGCCGGCATGGCCCTGGCGCGCAAAGGAGGTGGCGGCGGTCGCGGAGACCACGAGGTTGAGCAGGAGCGCGGCGGAGGCCGCGTGGACCGGGTCGCGGCCCAGCAGGGTCATGATCGCCAGGTAGGCCGACGCGCCCCCGTGCCCCACCATGGCGTAGACGAACGCGGAAAGGGCGACGAGCGCGGGGGCGAGGGCCGTCACAGCGGGGTGCCCTCGACCCAGGTCCCCTGGCCCGTCGCCAGCAATTCCCGCTTCCAGACCGGGACCCGCTTCTTGAGTTCCTCGACCAGGAACCGGCAGGCCGCGAAGGCCTCGGCCCGGTGCGGCGCCGCCGCGACGGCGATGACCGAGACCTCACCCGTCCGGAGCACGCCCGTCCGGTGCGCGACGGCGCACCGGACGCCGGCCGCCACCCGCTCGGCCCCGGCCACGATCTCGCGGAGGGCCGCCTCGGCCATCGCGGGGTGCGCCTCGTACTCCAGCGCCGCCACGGGCCCGCCCGGCAGGGTGTCGCGCCGGGCCACCCCGAGAAAACAGCAGATCCCGCCGCGCGACTCGTCCGCCACGGCCGCCACGAGGGCGGCAAGGTCCAGGGGCTCGGCGGTGACGCGGACCATCAGCCGCCGCTCACGGGCGGGAGCAGGTCAATGGCATCGCCCTCGGCGAGCTCGCGGTCCCCCCGCACCAGGTCCCCGTTCACGGCCACGGCGATCGTTCGCCCCCGCGTGGCGCGATCGAAGCCGCACCCGGCCAGGGCCTGCTCGAGCGTGGTGCCGGGCGCCACGGTGAGCGTGGTCCCCAGTCCGGGCGCCCCCCGCAGGGCGCCGTACGCCGCGATACGGACGGTCACCACGCGGTGCCGTCAATGCCCGGGAGGGGCCGGACGGTCACCCGGGTGCCCGTCCACAGTTCACCCGCGCCCGCGGGCACCTCGAGCAGGGCGTCCGCGGTGGCCACGGGCAGGAGGCGGTGGGAGCCCGCCGGTCCGGCCGGCGCCACCGCCAGCCCGTCGGCCCGCCGCTCCACGCGCGCCCACAGGAAGGTGCGGCGGTGGGGATCGGCCATGACCGGCACCGACAGGCGGGCCAGGAACCGGGGCGCCGCCTCCGCCGTGCCGGCCATCCTCCGCAGGGCGGGATCCACGAACTCCAGGAAGGACACCAGCACCGAACCCGGGTTGCCCGGCAGGGCGAAGACGGGAACGCCGCCGAACCGCCCGAAGGCGAAGGGCTTGCCGGGCTTGACGGCGACGCCGGCGAAGAGCAGGCGGCCGCCCGCCCGCAGGGCGGGACGGATGAAGTCGCGCGGGCCGGCCGAAAC
>JAHFSL010000032.1 GCA_023265785.1 Candidatus Coatesiibacteriota bacterium
CAGACGGTCCACAGGTTCCAGGTGCCCCGGCCCATGTACACGATGTCCTCGTGCGGCGGAGTCCCGTGGCCCCGCCCCACGGACCGGACCCACGTGTAATCGTAGTGGCGCACCGGCTGGCCGAGGAACCGCCCGAAGAATTCAATGATCGCGCCTGCGTAGAGCAGGTGCATCAACCCCGGATGGTCCTTCGCCAGATCCGTCCGGAAGCTGTTCTTCCAGTCCTGGCGCAGGACGCCGTCCATCAGCGGGGCGCCCGGCTCCAGCGACCCCTCGCGCTCCAGCCGGGAGAGCATCTCGCGGCGAACCGACAGCACCGCGTCGCGGTCCAGCAACCCGCGGAGCAGGACATACCCGTCCGTGTCCATCCGGGCCCGCAGGGCGGCCAGGTCGGCGAGGTCCGCATGGGCCTCACGCATCAGTCCGAACGCCCCGGGCCCCATGTCCAGGGCCCGCCCCATGGCCGTCAACTGCGGGATCGCGGTCGCCGTTGTCATCCGTCATCCTCCCGGGTGTGGAATTCCTGACCACCGTCATTGTGCCCTGCGGCCGGGCTCCGGCGCCATGGCTCGGCTGGACGCAAACTTGTACAATTTGGTATTCTCGTGGCGGCATGCCCCCCACCACGTCGCCCGCCCGCACCGCCCCGGCCACGCACGTCCGGTTCCGATTTGACGAGGCTCCGCGGTTCGGCCGCATCACGCAGGCCGGCCTCATCCGGGACAGTGCCGGCCCTTCCGGCCAGCGGCCCCTGCGGGTGCTTGATTCATACGCCCTCGTGTACACCGTGGACGGGGCCGCCACCTACCGGGACGCGGCCGGGCCGCCGCGGGACCTCAAGCCCGGCGATGCCCTCTTCATTTTTCCAGACGTCGCCCATATGTATGGACCGGAGCCCGGTGGCCGCTGGAGCGAGTTCTACCTGGTCTTCGACGGGCCGGTTTTCGACCTGTGGCGCACCCAGGGCCTCCTCGACCCGGCCCATCCGGTGATGCGGTGTGAGCCGGTGGACCGGTGGCTGCCCCGACTGGAGTCGGTGCCCGACGCCCCCCGGGCGCCGCGTTCGTCGCTCGCCGAGGTCTGCCGCCTGCAGGAGGTGCTCGCGGGCATGGTGGCCCACGCCGCGGCGGGCGGCGCGGCCGCCGCCGATCGGCGGCTGATCGCCCGCGCCTGCGCGCTCCTGGAATCCGACCTGGACCGGGCGCTCGACCTGCCGGGGCTGGCGCACGGACTGGGGATCCCGTACGAAACTTTCCGGCGGCGGTTCACCCGGATGATGGGCACCCCGCCGGCCCGCTGGCGCTCGGCGCGGCTCATCGAGCGCGCCTGCGAACTCATGCAGCGCGGCGGGCTGGCGGACAAGCAGATCGCCGACCGGCTGGGGTTCAGCGACGAGTTCCACTTCTCCCGGCGGTTCAAGGACATCACGGGCAAGAGCCCGCGCGCCTTCCGGCGGTCGCTTTCCGGGGTGCGGTCCTGACCCGACCCCTGCGGTTTGGCCGGCTGACCGCCCTCTGGGGAACGGCCGGCATCCCCCTGCTGGTGTGGACCGATGCCGCCGACATGTTTGAACAGCCCAAACAGCTCGCGATCAAACTGGCAGCCGCCGGCATCGCCGTGGCCGCCTGTTTCGATGCCTATACCGCGATCCTTCCCCGGGCCGCCTGGGCGCCGGTCGCGGCCCTGCTCACCCTGGGGCTGGCCTCCACCCTGCGCTCCCCCCTGCCCGCCCCGGCCTGGTTCGGGGAATACACCTCCTACCAGGGCTTCCTGCATGGCGCCGCGCTGGCCATCCTGCTGGCCGGGACCACCGCCGCCGCGCGCGGGACGGGGGGCACCCGACGGCTCCTCGTGGCGATCGTCGTCGGGCTCGCCCTGGTCGCCGGATACGCCCTCCTGCAACTGGCCGGGCTGGACCCCGCGGACTGGTCCGTGGCCGGGCCGGTCCTGCGGACCTTCTCGACCGAGGGGAATCCGCTCCTCCTGGGCCACACCCTGGCGGCCGGACTTCCGGTCGCCGTCGCGCTGACGGCGGGGTCGGGCCGATGGACGCTCGCCGTGGCGCTTCTGTCCGCCGGCCTGCTCTCCGCGGGAAGTCGGAGCGCGCTCGGAGCCGCGCTGGTCGGAGCCATGGTCGCCTGGCGGCTTGCCGCAAAGCCGGGGCGGCGCTGGATCCCGCTGGCCGCCGCCGTCCTGGTGCCCGCCGCGCTGGGCGCCATCGTCCTCCCCGCGGAGCACAACCCGTTTCCTGCACTGGCCGGCCGGCTGGCGGACGCCGTGAACGGACGGGAAGGACGCCTCCCGGTCTGGGCGATGGCGGGCCGGTTGGTTGCCCGCGCACCCCTGCTCGGCCATGGCCCCGATTCATTCGCGACGCTGGCACCGTCGGTGCAGACGCCGGCCCTCTGGCACTTCCTCTGGCACGGATCGCCCGAGAAGGCCCATGACGAGGTGCTCCAGGCGGCGGCCACGCTCGGCCTTCCAGCCGTCGGGATCCTGCTCTGGCTGTCAGCCATGCTGTGGCGGCTGGCCGGGCGGGCCCGGGGGGATCCCATGCGGGCCGCCGCCGCTGGATCTCTGGCCGCGAACGGGGTGTGCGCATTGTTCGGATTTTCCACCTGTGGTCCCGAAGCCATGGCCGTGGCCGCTGCCGCCGTCCTGCTGGCGGACCTCCCGGCTGTCCGCCTGCCCCGGTCCGCAGCCCCCCTCTTCGCCGCGCTGTTGTGCGGTTCCCTGGTCCTGCACGGTGGGTTGGCCGGCTCTGAGGTGGCGCTTAAGGCGAGCCTTGCCCGCGAGGGTGTCGGACTCGCTGCCGCGGCGGGGTGGCCGACGCCCTGGGCGCAATCGCTCCTGCGGGCCGGGGACACGGTGGAGCGCGGCGTATTCGGGGGCACCCTGGGGGGCGGACGGGCCGGAGTCACGGCGCCCCGTTTGGTTGCGGACCTTCAACTCCTCTACGGTCGGGCCACCCGGGTCAATCCCCTGCATCCTTTCGGCCACAGTGACCTGGGCCGGCTCGCCGCACGGGCAGGCCGGTGGGATGAGGCCGATGCCGCCTACCGGCGCGCCCGGGCCCTGGCGCCGCTGGACGCCTACCTCGTCTTGGAACATGCCCAGGCCCTGATGGCTGCGGCCCGGTTCGATGCCGCGGAGACGGCCCTGGGCGAGGCGGCCGTGCCGTACCCGGAGTTCGCGGAACCGGTCGGATTGCAGGGATACCTGGCCCTGATGCGCAGGAACACCGCCGCAGCCGAGGCACTCCTCTCGCGCAGTCTCGACCTGGACTGGCACGGGAACACCGCCGCCGCTTCGGCCGCGGCCAACAATCTTGCCGCGCTCCTGCACCGGCAGGGGCGGGAGACGGAGGCCCGGCAGGCCCTCTTCCGGGCCCAACAGTTCTCTATAATAAGATGATGACGCCCGCGCTCGTCGGCATGGCCTTGGTCCGCTGGGTTCACCTGTTCGGGGCCATCGTGTGGCTCGGTGGCCTCTTCTTCTATCTCATGATCCTGATGCCCTCCCTGCGCGATTTTGACCCCGCCCAGGGCCGGCGGCTTTCCCAGCTGGTCGGCCTGCGATTCCGCGTGGTGTCCCTGGTCTGCATGGCCGCCCTTCTGGTCTCCGGCCTGTGGCTGGTCTCCCAGATCCTGCAGGGCCTCTCGCTGGCGGAGTGGTTTTTCTCCTCCACCTACAGCAAGGCGCTCGGGCTCAAGATCCTGGTCGCCCTCATCGCCATGGGTAACGGCCTCATCCTGGGCTTCGTACTCTCGCCCCGGCTCGTGGACGCCCTCGAAGCGCATGACGAGCCCAAGGCGCTGGCCATCGGCCGGACCATGGGCATCCTGACCGGAATAGGATTCCTGCTCGGCATTGTCATCACCGCCTGCGTGGCGGTGCTTCGCCTGTACTCATAAGGAACGAGAGGGCGGGATGGGAAACCCTGCGCGTTTCTTTTCCTTTGTCAGATTCGAACACACAATCTTCGCGCTCCCGCTGGTCTTCGCCGCCGTGCTCCTGGCCGGGAATGGCCTGCCGACCCCGCGGGTGGCCCTCCTGGTCCTCATGGCAGCGGCCGGTGCGCGCACCTGTGCCATGGCGCTGAACCGGATCGTGGACCGGGAGTCGGATGCCCGCAATCCCCGGACGGCCGGGCGGGAACTGCCCGCGGGTCGGATGACCCTCCGCCAGGGATGGGCGGTTGCGGGTGCCGGCGCGGTGGCCCTGATCGTGGCCGCGGCCGCCCTCTCGCGCACCTGCCTCCTGCTGGCGCCCGTGCCCGTCATCGTCTTTGCCGTCTATCCCATCCTCAAGCGGGTGACCCCGTTCGCCCACTTCGGCGTTGGCGTGGCTGACGCGCTCGGCCCCGCGGGCGGCTGGGTGGCCGCCCGGAGTACGGCCGGCCGGCCCGTCCTCACCGACGCGGAACCGCTCTGGTGGCTCCTCGCCTTCACCATCCTCTGGATTGCCGGGTTTGACGTCATCTATGCGACTCAGGACGAGGCATTTGACCGTGAGACGGGGCTCCATTCGTTCCCGGCCTGGATGGGTCGGGAACGCGCGCTCCGGGCCAGCGGTGGGCTGCACTTCCTGGCCGGCGGCTGTCTGGGGTGCTTCTACATCACCGGGCTGGCCGGCCCCTGGGCGCTGGCCTGTGTGGCGGGCATCGCGGCGCTCCTGCTGGCCGAGCACGAGCGGCCGGACGACCTGTCCTTCGCCTTCTTCTGGGCCAACGCGGGCGTCAGCCTGCTCCTGTTCGCGGCCGTGGCGTGCGGCGTCTTCGCGCCGGGCGACGCCTGATGCGGATCCTGGTCGGGTTGACCGGTGCCTCGGGCCACCCCGTGGCGGTGGAGTTCCTGAAGCGCTGTCCGGCTCCCGACAAATTCCTCGTGTGCTCGAAGTGGGGGCGGACGGTCCTCGCGGACGAGACCGGGTTGGGCCCCGACGACCTGGCCCCGCATGTGCGCAAGGTCTTTTCGGACGATGACCTGTTTGCCCCGTTCTCCTCGGGCCTGACGCCGCTCGATGCACTCATCATTGTGCCCTGCTCGGTCACGACGCTGGGCAAGATCGCCGCGGGGATCGGGGACACCCTGATCACCCGGGCCGCACAGGTCCAGTTGAAGGAGCGCCGCCGCCTCATCCTCGCCCTGCGCGAGACCCCGCTGTCCTCCATCGCGCTGGAAGCCGCCCTCAAACTTTCCCGGGATGGCGCTATGATCGTGCCGTTGAGCCCGCCGTTTTACACCCATCCCAAGACCCTTGCCGATACCGTTGGCGACATGGCGGACAAATTGGTGCAGGCCCTTGGCTTCCCCGCGGCCAAGGCCTGGAACGCGGCGGCGCTTGAGTAACTCCGCCCACCCCGCCCTTTTGCCCGCCCCCAAGCGGGTCCGGTGGGGTGCCGGCCTCCTGCGCCTGCCGCGGCCGCTGGTCATCCATGTCCACCGGGGCGATGACGGCGCCCGCGCCGCCGCCGGCCTGCTCGTGGACGAGGTCGCGCGGCGGCACGGTGGCCGACTGGGCGTGGCTATCGGCCATGTCATCGCCGACGGGACCCCCGCGGTCACCCTGTTCACCGGCCGTGGCCCACACGCCGGGAAGGAACGGGCGGCCGAAGGCTATGCGCTCGCAGCGGGCCGCGGCGGCGTCTTCATCACCGGCGCTGATGCCGCCGGGCTCAAGAACGGGGTATGGACCCTGCTCCAACTGCTTCATCGATCAGGTGCGGGGTTCACCGTCCCGCATGTGGAGATCGAGGACTGGCCCTCGCTGAAGGTCCGCGGCGTCCTTCTCGATGTCTCACGGTGGAAAGTGCCGACGCTGTCAGCACTCAAGGATCTTGCCAACCGGCTGGCCGCGTGGAAAGTCAATCACCTTCAATTGTATGTCGAGAATGTCTTCCGGTTCCGGCGGTACCCGGGCATCGGCCGCGGGTACGGCCGCCTGACGGGAACCGAGATCGCGGCCCTCGACGCGCACTGCCGGAAACTTGGCATTGAACTCGTCCCCAACCTGGCCTCGTTCGGCCACCTCGAGAAGATGCTCGAGCGGCCCGAACTCCGGAAGCATTCCGTGGGGCCCAACTGGAGCCTGCTCAATCCCCTCGTGCCCTCCACCTACCGGTTCCTCGGCCGGCTCTATGACGAATACCTCCCGAATTTCTCATCGCGCTGGTTCAACATCAACTGCGATGAGACCTGGGGGCTGGGCAAAGGCCGGAGCGCCCGGCTCGTCAAACGGTTGGGAGCGGGCGAAGTGTATGTGCGCCATGTCCTCCGGGTGATCGACATGATCCGGCGCCGGCACGGCCGCCGGGTCCTGATGTGGGGTGACATCCTGTCCCACCATCCCGAGACGATCCGGCGCCTGCCCCGTGACCTCATCGTCCTGCCGTGGGGCTACTTCAACCGGTGGACCCCCAGGCAGGTCCGCCCGTTCACCCGGGCGAAGCTGGACTTCATCATTTGCGGTGGGACCTCGGCATGGCACTCACCCTCCCCCTGGACCCATGTCGCCAACCGCAACATGAAGTCGGCAGCGGCGACGGCCCGCCGGTGCGGCGGGCTGGGGGTCATCACGACGGACTGGGGCGATGGCGGCCACCAACAGCCCGCCGGGCTCTCCCGGTATGGGCTGGCGTTCGGCGGCGAGCAGGCGTGGACGGGCGGGGCCACCCCCGAGCCCGATTTTGACCGGCGGTTTTCCGCACTCGAGTTCACTGACTCCCGGGGTGATGCCGCCCGGCTCTGGCGCGCCTTCGGCGCGGCCAATGACGCGCTCGGGTTGAAGCCCGTGTATGTCATGTGGTGGTTCACGGTGAACTTCGGCCTCCTGTTCTACGACCATCTGGAGCGCGAGGCCCCCACCGCCCCGCTCCGGCAGGGCGAGGGGCCGTTGTTCAAGCGCGTGACGCTCGCCGGGGTGCGCCGGCTGGCGGCCGTGACGCAGCGCGCCCGGCGGGCCTTGCAGGCACTCGACCGCCGGCAGGGCGGTGATCCGCTCATCCGGCGGGAGTTGAATTACGCCGTCCGGGAGCTCGAGCATCTCGTCGCACAACTGCGCTGGCGGCTCGACCTCAAGCACCGCCGGCGGGGTGCCGCGATGGCCCGCCGTGGCCGGGCACTCCGGCAGGACCTGGCGTGGATCCACCGCGAGTTCCTCGTACTCTGGCGCGCCCGCAACCGGCCCCAGGGCAAGCGCATTCATCTGGCCCTCCTCCGCAAGACCGACGCGTTTTACCGGAGGTTGATCGTCTCGGCCCGCTGACGGGCCGGACGCCGCGAGATCATGCCGGCCATTGTCGTTGAGGACCTGCGCAAGACGTTCCGGGTGCCGGACCGGGAGCCGGGGTTTCGGGGCGCCCTCCGGGGCCTGTTCTCGCCGCGGAAGCGCGAGGTCAAGGCGCTTGACGGCGTGTCCTTCACCATCCAGCCGGGCGAATTGGTCGGGTACATCGGCCCCAACGGGGCGGGCAAGTCCACCACCATCAAGATCATGTCCGGCATCCTGGTGCCGGATTCGGGCCGGTGCGAGGTGCTGGGGCGTACCCCGTGGCTCGAGCGGGTGGCCACCGTGGCCCGGCTGGGGGTGGTCTTCGGCCAGCGCAGCCAGTTGTGGTGGGACCTGCCCGTGGCGGAGTCGTTCGACCTCCTGCGCGACTTGTATCGGGTTCCCGCGGCTGATGCCCGGAAGACCCTGGATGAACTGGTGGCCATCCTCGACCTGGGCCCCCTCCTGCGCGTCCCCGTCCGCCAGTTGAGCCTGGGCCAAAGGATGCGGTGTGAACTGGCCGCCTCCCTGCTCCACCGCCCGGAGATCCTCTTCCTGGATGAGCCGACGATCGGGCTGGACCCTGATGCCACGCTGGCCATCCGCGATTTCGTCAAGCGCCTCAACAAGAAGTTTGGGGTGACGGTCATCCTGACCACCCATGACATGGATGACATTGAGGCGCTGTGTGAGCGGCTCATCGTCATCGCGCACGGCAGGGTCTTGCTGGACGGCTCGCTGGCGGATGTCCGCCGGCGGTTTCACCCCGAGCGACGGCTCATCGTGGACCTGGAATCCGATGGTGCGGACATCGTGGAACCGGGGGTGCGTGTCGTGCGGCGCGAGGGCCGCCGCATCGTCCTGGGCTTTGACCCCGACCAGGTCCCCGCCGCCGCGCTGATCAGCCGCATCGCGGCCGCCTACCCGGTGCGGGACCTCATGCTGGAACACCCGCCCATCGAGGAACTGGTGGCGACCTGGTACCGGGACATCCGGTCGTGAGGGCCGCGAGTCCGTATTGGGCCGTCCTGCGCGCCCGGTTCAGCGCGCTCCTGCAGTACCGGGCGGCCGCACTGGCGGGGCTGGCCACCCAGGTGTTCTGGGGACTCATGCGCATCATGGTGTTGGAAGCGTTCTTCAGCTCCTCGACGAAGGCCCACCCCATGACGCACGACGAAATGGTCGGCTATGTCTGGCTGGGGCAGGCCACCCTCGGCGTCCTGCCGTGGAACAACGACAAGGATGTCCAGACCCAGGTCCGGACCGGCAGTGTGGCCTATGAACTCACCCGGCCCGTGGACCTCTATGCCCTCTGGTACGCCCGCCATGTGGCCATGCGCACCGCCCCCACCCTCCTGCGCGCCATCCCCATGTTCGTGATCGCCATGCTCTGGTTCGGGATGCGCCCGCCGGTGGGCGTGGCGGCCGGGTTGGCCTGGTTCGTGGCGACCGGCGGGGCCATCCTGCTCTCGGCCGCCATCTCGAACCTCACCGCCATCGCCCAGTTCTGGACCGTCTCCGGCCGGGGCCTCCAGTACCTCATGTCCTCGCTCGTCTGGATGTTCTCCGGGCTGGCCGTGCCCCTGCCGCTCTTTCCGGAAATCCTCCAGCCGCTCCTCCACGCCCTGCCGTTCCGCGGCATCATGGACTCACCCTTCCGGCTGTGGCTGGGGCACCTCCCCGCCACCGCCCTCCCGGCGGTCCTCTTCCAGCAACTGGTCTGGACCGCCATCTTCGTCGCGATCGGCCGGGCGCTCGCCGCCGCCGGCCAGCGCCGGCTGGTGGTGCAGGGTGGCTGAAGGTCCCGGCCGGTTCGGCATGTGGCGCCGGCTGGCGGCGGCCTCCGTGCGCTCCGAGATGGAGTATCGCGGCTCGTTCTTCATGCACGGCATCGGCCATTTCTTCATGGCGCTGACGGAAATCGGCGGCATCTGGGCGTTGTTCGCCCGGTTCGGGTCCATTCGCGGCTGGTCGCTCGCCGAGGTGGCTCTGCTGTATGGCATGGCCAATGTGTCATTTGGCATCGCCGAGTGGGTCAGCCGCGGGTTCGATTCGTTCGAGGGCATGGTGAAGTCCGGCACCTTCGATCGGGTGCTCCTGCGGCCGCGTGGCACGATCCTGCTGGTGGCCGGGAGTGATTTTGCGGTGAAACGGTTTGGCCGGCTGATTCAGGGCCTGATGATCATCGGATGGGCGGCACACACCCTGGACCTGGGGTGGTCGGGAGGGCGGGTGGGCCTGCTGATCGCCGCGGTCCTGGGGGGCGGCTGTCTGTTTGCGGGCGTTTTCGTCATTCAAGCCACGGTGTGCTTCTGGACCGTGGAGACCCTCGAGATGATGAATATCGTGACCCACGGCGGACTGGAGGCCGGCGAATTCCCGCTCGAGATCTACGCCACCTGGTTCCGCCGGTTGTTCACCTGGATCATTCCGCTTGCGTGCCTCAACTACCTGCCTGCGCTGGCCATCCTCAACCGGCCGGGTGGGTCAGCCATGGTCGGGTGGCTGGCCCCGCTGGGCGAGGCCGCATTCCTCCTGCTCGCTGTCCGGGTCTGGCACCTGGGCGTCCGCCACTACCAATCGACTGGAAGCTGAAGGTCGTTCGGCCGGGTTAGTCCTCGAAGCCCGGCAGAAACCGGGTAGTTTCCCACATCCGGCCAACGGTTCGAAAACCCAGGTCCTCATAGAGGGAGACAGGACCGTCGTCGTTCACGAAGATCACCAGGGCGTCCTGCTGACGCACCACGGGATGTTCCTGCACATGCCGGATCAACGTCGTGGCAACGCCCTGGCTCCGCGCGTGCTCGAGGGTGCCAATGAACCGAAACCGGGCGAGGCGCCCGACTACATACCACCCCGCCGTTCCCACCGGTTGGCCATCCTGGTACGCCACCAGCCATTCCCCGCCGACGCGCGGCGTCTGGGTGCGGTGGTACTGGAACCCCATATCGAGCACGCCGGGAACCCGTTTCCCGATGTAGGCAGTTTCCAGGTCAGGGTTGAACGGGTCCACGGCCCGGACGGTGACGGCCGGATTGGCTTCCCGGACGCGCGCCCCACGGAAGACAGTCATCCGCCCGTGATTGACCTGCCAGCCCTCCCGGGCCAGCACGGGCGCCAGTCGTTCCAGGGTCACCGGGTCATGGCCCGAAATCTTGCGAAATCCGAGGTTCAGGCCGGCATAGTGTGCGGTGAGGTTTCGAAAGAATGCGGCGGTGGCACCCCGGGGGCACCGCGCATCCACCAGTTGGTTGCAGTCGTACCGCGTCGGAAACGCCGGGTGGTGCACGAAGGTCCCGAACGGCGTCACCCGGCTGTGCGCGGGCTCCCGGAACAGCGCGTACTCCGTCTCCGCCATCCTGGCCAGGAATCCATGGTCACAGGTCACCACGCATCATCCTGCGGAACCGGAACCCTCAGGCCAGGTTCCGAACGACCGGCGTCATGAAAACGGGTTGTGGACCTTGATTCCGCAACCCTCGAAATGACGCACATTCCTTGTGACGAGCGTCAATCCGTGCATGGCCGCCGTGGCCGCAATGAGCATGTCTGACTGGCTTCGGGTATGGCCCTGATACCGATGTTCAGCCCTCATCGCACCCGCGCGTCGAGCGATCTCCTCGGTGACAGGAAGCACCTCTACGAATGACCGAAGATATTCCTCGAGGCGCTGCTCCCACCCTGGATTGGGTTTGGCTCCAAGACCAAATGAGATCTCCTCCATTGTAATCGTGCTGATGGCGATACGAAGGTTTCCCTTGCTCCACTCATCCACTCCAGCATTCGGCCTGGTTCGGAGAAGGTCAGAGAGGACGTTCGTGTCAGCGAGAACGGCCGGTGAGGATCTTAAGAAGTGCATTCGGGCGGTTCCGACGCTTCACGAATGGCAAGACATATCCGGTTTTCGCCGCCTCGCGACGAATCGGCTCGGTGGCCTCCCAAAGGTTCTTTGGTGTGACCGTGGCCAATCCATCGGCCGGCCTGTCACGCACCATGGAAGGATTGACCACCACGGCCTGGAGGCGCTGACGATGGTAGATCTCCTGCGGCTGGCGTTCGGCGGCCTTCAGAAGACCGGCAAAGTTCTTTCGTGCCAGCCCCACCGTCCAGCGCGGAATGAGCGGTGGCCGGGAGGTCTTCATATGTACAAGTTACCCCCGGGACTTGTACAAGTCAAATCCTTACATGTAGTTCAGGCCGATCGGGGGGAAGGGGATCGGCAGGAGTTCCCGCAGGGCTTCGTGCAGGACGCCGCGCGGCGGGAGGAGCGAGACCCAATTGTCCGGCGAGTCCCCGAGGAGGAGCCGGGTCAGAGTGGGCAGGTCGGGAATCCGGTGATGTTCGCTCCCCAGCCGAATGTCGAAGCCAGTGCCCTCGGAGGCCAGCCGGATGCGGGCCGCGACGGGCCCCAGCCGCCGGGCGAACGCGGGACCCAGCCGCCTCCAGAGCCGGCCGGGATCGAGCAGGACCTGAGTGCCCGGCACACCGGACCAATCCCCGGGCTCGGCCAGCCCTGCCAGCCCCAGAATGAAGTCCCGGTCCCACGCCGGAATGGCGACAGAAAGCGATCCCCACCCGGTGCGTGCCATGAGGGCGCGGAGCCCGGCCACCAGGGCAACCCGTGACCCGGCCCAATCCAGCACCACCGCCGGCCCACCGGGGGCCAGGGGCTGGCCCCAGACCGGACCAACGATCACCCAGGCCACGGACGACCCGCCGGCCTCAATGATCCAGCCATCGGCGGGCACATCATGGACCCGGCCCGTGGCCAGTACCGCCATG
>JAHFSL010000335.1 GCA_023265785.1 Candidatus Coatesiibacteriota bacterium
GGTGTGCGCAGGGATTCTTCCTGGCCCAGGCTCGGGAGGCGGGCTGGGAGGTGGAGGGGATTGACGCCTCGGGGTGGGCGGCGGGGTACGCCCGGGACACCTTTGGGCTGGCGGTCTTCAACGGCCCGATCCGTGAGGCGCCCCTGGCCCCTGCGTCATTCGACGCCATCACCATCTGGGATGTGGTCGAGCACCTGACGAACCCGGTCGAGGACTTTCGCCACCTCGCCCGGGCACTCAAGCCGGGTGGGGTGCTTGCACTCGGCACCCACTCGATCGGCAGTCTGGCGGCGCGCCTGCTCGGCCGCCGGTATCCCTTCCTGATGGCGATGCACACAATCCACTTCACCCCGGCCACGACCGCGAGCCTGCTGGCCCGGGTGGGACTCCGGCAGGTCGCGGTCCGGCCGCATCTGCGCTACCTGCGGGTGGGCTACTTCCTCAAGAAGCTCGGCCAGCGGATGCCCCGGCTCGCCGGTCTCCTGGCGCCCGTGGCCGGCGCCACCGGGCTGGACCGGCGGTTCATCATTGTCGCCGGGCTGGGCGCCTACGAGGCCTACGCCGTCAAGGATTCCTGACGGGTTGACGGCGGTTGACCGGCCCCGGTAGAATCCGGGTGCGAGGATTTGGGCCAACTTGCCCCGGCTGTCAGGGTGCTAAAGCGGCGGATTTCACGGGATGGAATCCAAAACCCCCGCAGCCTCACGGTGCGGGGTTTTTTGTTTTCAAGGGGGATGACACGTGAAGCAGGATCAGGGCGCGGGCCGGGACGGGCGCGCCACGCAGGAACCCATTGTCCTCGAGGTCCGGGGACTCTCCAAGCGGTTCGTCTCCCACGAGGCGGAGGTCCACGCCGTGGAGGGCATCTCGCTCTCGGTGCGGCGCGGGGAGTTCCTGACCATCGTCGGGCCCTCCGGGTGTGGCAAGTCCACGATCCTCTCGATGATCGCGGGATTCGAGCCCCCGGATGCGGGGGAGATCATGACCGAGGGGCGGCCGGTGACCGGCCCGTCGCCCGAGCGGGTCATGGTGTTCCAGGACCTCGGGCTGTTCCCGTGGCTGACCGTGGAGGGCAACGTGCGGTTCGGGCTGGAGCGGACCGGGCTGGCGCCGGCCGAGATTGACCGGCGGGTCCGGACCTACCTCGACCTGGTCCACCTCTGGGAGAACCGGGGTTCCCTCATGCACCAGCTCTCGGGCGGGATGAAACAACGGGTGTCCCTGGCGCGGGCGCTGGCCATGGAGCCCAAGTTCCTGCTGATGGACGAGCCGTTCTCCTCGCTGGACTCGCACACGCGCGAACGCCTGCAGGGGGAACTGCAGGAACTCTGGGAAAAGACCTGGTGCACCTTCGTGTTCGTCACGCACGGCCTCAAGGAGGCCGTGGCGCTCGGCGACCGGGTGATCCTGCTGTCCGCGCGCCCGGGGCGGATCCAACGGGAGATCCGGGTGGATCTGCCCCGGCCCCGGTCCGTGGACGATGCGCCGGTGCTGAAGATCGCCAAGGAACTTCGTGCGGGCATCTCCTCCTGGGTGGATCCCGTCACCCGGGCGGAGGAATCGCTGTGAGCCGCGAAACCGCCTCCCGCGCGCTGGTCTTCCTGGCGGGGCTCGCGGTGTGGGAGGCGCTGGCGCGGTCAGGGCTGTGGTCGCCCGCCCTGCTCCCGCCGCCGGAGGCCGTGGCCCGGTACCTGGCGGGAGCCGTGCGTGACGGCTCGCTGGCCTGGGGGGCGGGGACCAGCCTGCTCCGACTGGCCATCGGCTACAGCCTCTCGGTGGTGGGCGGGGTCGCCCTGGGCGTCGTGGTGGCGCGGTTCCGGCGGGTGAGCGACGCTCTGGGCGGGGTGATCTTCGGCCTGCAGACCCTGCCGAGCGTTTGCTGGCTGCCGCTGGCGATCCTCTGGTTCAACCGCGGGGAGCCCGCGATCCTCTTTGTGGTGGTGATGGGGGCGATTCCGACGATCACGGTGGCGACCTGGAACGCGATCCAGCAGGTGCCGCCGCTCTATGTCCGGGCGGGCCAGACCCTCGGGGCCCGCGGGTCCTCGCTGTACCTCACGGTGGTCTTCCCGGCGGCGTTTCCCGCCATGCTGGCCGGGTTCAAGCAGGGGTGGAACTTCGCCTGGCGCAGTCTCATGGCCGGCGAACTGCTGGATGTGACGCGCGGTCTCGGCTTCCTCCTGGCCTCGGGCCGCCAGCGCAACGACGTGGCGCAACTGTTCGGCGTCATGCTGGTCATCGTCGCGCTGGGTGCGGTCGTGGACTTCGTCCTGTTCCGCCGGCTGGAGCGGGCGGTCCGGAGCCGCTGGGGGTTCGTGTAGCCGCGGATCAAAAGCGGCACGGGGGACACCCGGACGGTCAGAGCAGGGGTTTGATCACCTCTTCGAGGTGGGTGTCGAGGTCGGGGCGGTACCCGACATGCTTGTACCGGACCTCACCCGCGCGGTCGATGACAAACAGCGTCGGGATCCCGTAGACGCGGTAGGCGGCCTGGACGCTTCCGTCCAGGTCCAGCAGGATGCGGAACTTGTACCCGGCCTGTTCGGCGAACGCGCGGACCCGGGCATCGCCTTCCTGCTCGTTGATGCTCAAGATCTCGACCTTGGCCTTGTTCTTTTCCCAGTATTTCTGGAGGAGGGGCATGGTGCCGCGGCAGGGGCCGCACCAGGTGGCCCAGAAATCAATGATGACCACCTTCTTGGCATAGACGTCCTTGAGCGCCACGGTCTTGCCATCCAGGTCCTTGAGCGTGAATTCCGGTGCCGGGGCATTGCCGGAGGACTTGGGTTTGCTTCCCTGGGCCTTGACCGGCTTGGCGGCCATGGCGCCCACCGCGAGGACGGCGGCGAATGCGGCAGTCGCGGCGAGCAGGGCGAAGGGTTTCTTCACTTCCCGTCCATGGTACCGGATTTGGCGGGTGGCTCCAATCCGTTGCCCTGTGCGGCGGTGAGCAGGAGTGAGGAGAGGAGGTCGGCGGCGGCGGCGAGCTGGCCCGCGGCCATGATCCGATAGGCGGGCGTCACCGCCGCGACCCAGCCGTCCCAGTCGCGGCGGGGATCAATCTTTTTCACGGCGGCCCGGTCGGTCTCAAGCAGGACCGGTGCCAGCCCGTAGGCGCGGCGGGCGGCGGCAAGGACCAACGGGGTGATCCCCGCGGCGGGAACGATGACGGGCTTGCCGCGCAGGGCGCGGACGGCACGAATCACCTCGGCGAGATCCGTCCGGAGGTAGCCCGATTCGAACCGACAATGGGGGTCGCCGCGCTCGCGGTCATCGAACAGCAGGTTGGCCGAGTACTGGCCCCGGTAGTTCGCCGTGACATGGACCGGGACATGCAGGTCGGCGGTGTAGTGGGCCAGGTAGCCGGCGTAGGCCAGCGTGCGCTTGCGGTCCGCCCGCGCTATCGCGCCGGCCAGGGCCCGGGTGTAGAGCAGGGGCTGGTAGGGAACGGAACCGATGAAGACCTCCAGCCGGCCGTACCGGCGACGGAACGCCTCCAGCGTGGGCGGGAAGGCGTCCCACAGGGGTCCCACCCGGGTCGCCGGCCAGGGCGGCGGGAGGGTGCCGAAGGTCTGGGTATCGAGCCCGGCGGCCACGCCGCGCGCATCCTCATCGGCGTACCCCTCGCCGCCGTAGGCCGCGGTGAGCGCGGCATTGAGGGCGGCGACATACGCCGGCTCGGTCTTCTCGATATTGATCCAGTGCTTGCACCCTTCCGCCGGGACCTGACTGCGGTGGTCGGGCTCCACCGTGAGGCGGTCCAGCTCGCGGCCCTTGTTCTCGTAGAGTCGCCGGGCGGCGGGCGGCAGGGTG
>JAHFSL010000336.1 GCA_023265785.1 Candidatus Coatesiibacteriota bacterium
CCGTCCCAGTGCAGGACCGTCCCGTCCGACAGGACGATGGGGACGCCCGCGCCCCCGGCCAGGGACGCGGCGCCCCGGCCGTCGCCGACCGACACGATCCGGACGGCCGCGGGCACCAGGCCGTCAAACACCGTCCGGACCAGCCGCCCGGCGGCATCGACCACGGTCACGACCAGCCGGATCGTCCCGGGCGGCGGGGGCAGGGCCGGCAGGATGGCGGGCCGCACGGTCACGCTGACGGGCGGTGCATCGGCGAGGTACGGGGACTTCCCCGCGTCCTCGTAGGTCACCCGGGCGGTATTGGCCACGACGACCGGGATCGCCCCCGGGTTCAACGCCTTCGCCTCCACGGTGAAGACCGTGCAACCCAGGGGACAGACGCCCAGCTCGGTGATGGTCCACCGCACGACCTGTGGAGGCCCCGCAGCGGGACCCCATCCGGCGTCGGGCGCGCGGCCGCCCGCGACCCCGACGTAGCCCAGCAGGGTGGGCAGGGTGTCCATGACCGTCACGTTGTAGGCCGTGTCCGGGCCGTTGTTGATCAGCAACAGCGAGAACACCGTGGTCTGGCCCTGCGTGAGGTCGGTCTGACTGGCGAATTTCGTGAGCGTCAGGTTCGGCGCGGTGGTCACCGTGAAGGTGGTGGAGGAGGTCACCACGGTCAGCGGCTGGTTGTGCGTATTGGTGTACGCCACGAACGCCGTGTTCGAGACGTCATAGGCCGGGGCCGTGCCGGCCAGCAGGCCCAGAAGGCCGGCTGTCCGTGTGATGCTGCGGATTCGTCGTCCCCAGGGGGGCGGCGATCCGCGGGCGTACGGGGGTCCCGTCATGGACTCACCCCGTCACATGCTCCCGGTCTCCACTGAAATCCCGTTCCTAATTCTTGGTGGCCTGGAACTGGATCCGGATGGTCCGGTTCGGGTTGACGCATCCCGCGTCCCCGTCGCCCTCGTCGAGGGTCGGGATCGCGAGGTCGGTCGAGATGATGCTCCCCGCCACGATGAACTGCAGTTCGTCGTCACCTGCCGCATCCGTTTTCGCCGCGAACGCCGCGCCGTTGAAGGAGTACTTCAGCGAGCCCGGCACATAGGTGAATCCGGACGCGCCGCCCGGCAGGGGATCGGTGACCACGATGTTCGCCGCCGGTTCGTCATCACCGCAGGCCGCCGGATCCGGCAGGGGGAGGCCGACCTGCTTGGGATACGCGACCGTGACCGTGAATGTGACCACGGTGCCCGGGCCGCCGTTCCCCGGGGCGCGAACCTTGTCCACCGTCAGGACGGGGTTGTTCTTGCTCTCGAAACAGGTCGTCCCGTTGACGGCCGGCTGGGCGAAACTGTTGGTATTCGTGTAGTTCGCCGTGGCCGTGTTGCAGACATTGCCGATGGCCAGGGCATTGCCGGCGGTCAGGACGCCGGCGGCCAGGGCTGTGAAAACCCCAAGAATTCGCACACGTGAGCGTTGCATGGTTCGTTCCTCCTCAGGAATCGGTTGTGCTTCCGGCCGGGTGATCAGCCCCGCAGGAAACGGTGTTGAGGTTGCAGGTCACATGGCAGGGCATCCGTCTGACGGATCGCCCCATGAAGACGCAGTGGTCCCTTGGTCCGGATTTCCGGCGTGGTCCACTCCACGATGGTGACCGCATGGGCCGGCCCAAACGCGGCTTGAGAGGTCCGGACCGCCTAGTTCTTGGTCACCTGGAACCGGATGATGCGGGCGGCGCCTGGTGTGCAACCGGCCCCCCCCGTGCCCTCGGTCAGGGTTCCCAGGTTGCCGGTCAGGATGTTGGTGATGAGGCTGTAGGACAGCTCATCGGCATCCGCCGCATCGCTCTTGGCCACGAAACTCGTTCCATTGTCGGTGGAGAGCAGGAGCGAACCCGGCACGTAGGTGAAGTCCGCCACGGAGACGGGGTCGGTGATGACCACGCTGGTGGCGGTCGAATCGTCGCCGCAGACCCCCGGGTCGGTCACGGGCACCGCCGGCGGGACGAGCTTGGGGTAGGTCACCCTGATGTCGAATGTGACATTCGTTCCGGGAGCGCCGTTCCCGGGACTCCGCGTCTTGTCGATGACCAGGATCGGGTTGCTCTGGGCGGTGAAGCAGGTGGAACCGTTCACCGCCGGCTGGACCGCCGCCGCCGAATTGTTGTAATTGCCGGTCGCCGTGTTGCAGACATCCACGAGCGCATGGGCGGGCCGGGCCGCCACGGTGGCCCCGAGCAGGGCCAGGGCAAACACGGACGGCATTTTGCTGCGCAACATTGTTGACACTCCTTTGTTCCCGGGATGATCAGGCCCGGGGTTGCGGACCGACCCCCCCCTAGGGCAGGGTCACCTGGAACTGCGCGTAGCCGGACGCCCCCGCCGGGAGCGGCGCCCCGAATGCCCAGCGCACCCGCGTGATGTCGCTGGTATCGGTCGCGTTGTAGCAATTACAGCCGGGCAGGGGATGAAACCAGTTCTGGACGGCCGCCAGCGTGTTGGCGGTGCTCGCGGGAATGTAGACGAGTCCACCCGGGAGGGTATCGTGCAGAACCAACCCCGCCGCGTCCGGGTCGCCGATCAGCGAGGCGTTCGTGTAGGAGAACGAGTAGGTAATCGTGCTCCCGTGGGCCACCGGCTCGGGCGGCGTGGTCCGGTACTTGCTGATCGCCATGACGGGCGCATACACGCGGTAGGCGGAGGGAAAAACCTCCTGGGCGGAGACGTCCCAGGGGCCGGTGCCCAGCGCGGACAACGCCAGGTTCACCGCCGCGAACGACCCGTTGGATCCGACCGCCACCAGGGCGTGCGTGGTGCCCAGCCCGCCGACCGTGATGGCATTGGCCGCGAGCGACGAGGAGGCGGTGAATCCGTAGCCGGTGATCCGAATACCATCACCCGCCGCGCCGCCCCCCACCACATACGACAACCCGATCGTGCGGCGCGCGTGCAGGACGCCGGCGAAGGAATTGGCCGTCCCGTCATTCAGGTAGACGGCCAGGTTCCCGTTCTGCAGGGCCGGCAGGACCAGGGCGATCGGTCCGATCTCACCTCGCGCCGTGATGGTGAATGAGGGGTGGATGGTCGGCACTCCCCCGACATACAGGGTGTTGGATCCCTTGATGAGATTGTCGTTGAACCCGAAGCCGTCCATCGTCACCGTCCACCCGGGCTGGCCGGACACTAGGACGGGGCAGATCGCCAGAATCCGCCGCATCAGGATGGTATTGTTGTCGTAGTTGTTCGGGACGGCATCCCGGAATCGGATCCGATCCGTGGCCAACTCCATGGGACCGCCCGCCATGATCCAGGTCTTGTTGAAATGGCCTCCCGTCACCGTCACCGCGGGGTGCACCGTGGGCAGGTCCGGTCCCGGCGTCCGGAACAGCGTCGAATTGGCCGCGAAGGTCAGGTTCGGCCAGTAGGCCAGGCCCTCCACCCGGACCGCCTGGTTCATCAACCCGTTCATCACGAGCGGATAGACGGCGATGGAGCGGCTTCCGGCCCCCGGAGCGCCGGTGTCCTGGAAGCAATTCCCGAATGAGTCGTTCTGTGGGGCGCCGAACGCGACGGCCCCGCTCCCCGGGCTCGCGTTCAGCGTCACCGTCCCGGCGAACGACCCGTCCGCCCCCACCACCAGCGAGGCGGGCGTCGTCACCGAGATGCCGATGGTGATGGCGCCCGTGGAGACGCCCGGGGTGAAGCCCCAGCCCTCGAGGTACACCGTGGTGCCGGCCCCCGCGTCCGCGCGGGCCGGCGCGAGGGCGATGGACCGCCGCACGTCGTACACGGAATTGAAGGTGGTCGCCACCCCGTCGT
>JAHFSL010000337.1 GCA_023265785.1 Candidatus Coatesiibacteriota bacterium
GGAAGAAGGTGGAGGGCCCCACGTTCTTCCTGGCCGCGGCCGAGCGGACCCTGGCCGTGGCCGCGTTTGACCCGCAGGGCGTTTCCGCGACCGACGCGGCCATCATCTCGGACATGGTCAGAAACCGGCTCATCAAGGAAGGCGCGTTCAATATCATCGAAAAGGCGAACATGGACAAGGTCCTGCAGGAGCAGGCCTTCCAGCAGACCGGGTGCACCTCTTCCGAATGCGCGGTCAAGTTGGGGAAAGTCCTGAACGTGAAGTACCTCGTCGTGGGATCCTTCGGGAAACTGCTCGACCGGTTCGTCATTTCGATGCGGGTGGTGGATGTCGAGACGGCCAAGGGGGTGTATTCGGACGAGGCCTCGGCCACGGATGTGCCGGCGGTGCAGGATGCGGTGGGCCGGCTGGCCGCCAACCTGACCGAGGCCGTCAAGAACGCGAAGTGAGGCCATGACGCTCGGCGTGGGCGAGTTCATCCTGCGGGGCGTGGTCGTGTACCTGTCGGTCCTGCTCCTCCTCCGGATCGCGGGCAAGCGCCACTTTGCGCTTATGAGTCCCACCGAGTTCGTCGCGATCCTCCTCATCTCCAACGCGGTCCAGAATGCCATGAACGGTGGTGACAATTCAGTGGCGGGCGGCCTGATCCTGGCGGTCACCATCGTGGCGCTGTCCTGGACGATTTCCTGGCTGACCTACCGGTTTCGGCCCGCCCGCCTCGTCTTCGAGGGAACCCCCACTCTGCTTGTGCACAAGGGGCGGGCGATTACGGCGCACCTGCGCCACGAGCACTTGAGCGAGACCGAGTTGCACGCCCTCCTGCGCGAGCAGGGGCTCCACGACATCGGCGAGCTGGAAAGCGCGGTCCTCGAAGCGGACGGACACCTGTCGGTCATCAAGCGATCCGACCTGCGCGCCAGGGCCCGGTTGGGCCACCGCCACCGGACCGTCCGCCCCCCCTCCCCCGCGCGGTAATATGGTCGCCGTGACCGCCATGCCGTTCATGGTCGCGACGCTGTGCGTGATGGCCATTGCCTATCGCTACTACAGTGCGTTCCTTGCGGCCCGGGTGGTCACGCTGGATGACCGCCGGCGGACGCCTGCCCACGCGTTGAATGATGGCCAGGACTACCACCCGACCAACCGGTGGGTTCTGTTCGGCCACCACTTCGCCGCGATCTCGGGGGCTGGGCCGCTGATTGGCCCGGTGCTGGCGGCGCAGTTTGGGTTCCTCCCGGGCTTCCTGTGGATCCTGATCGGGGTGTGCCTGGGCGGGGCGGTGCACGACTTCATGATCCTGTCCGCCTCCATCCGCCGGAACGGCCGGTCGCTGGCCGAGATTGCCCGGCACGAGATCAGCCCGGTCGCGGGCGTCACGGCCTCGCTCGCCATCCTGCTCATCGTGGTCATGGCGCTGGCCGGGCTGGGGCTGGCCGTCGTGAATTCCCTGCGCGACAGCTCGTGGGGGGTGTTCACCATCGGGTGCACCGTCCCCATCGCCCTGTTCGTCGGTCTCTGGATGTACCGGATCCGGCCGGGGCGGATCGCGGAGGCCAGCCTGCTGGGCGCCGTGCTGGTGTTCGGGGCGGTCTTCGCCGGCCACTGGATTCCGGGGTCCTCCTGGGCCCCGGCCTTCACGCTGTCGCGGGAGGGCATTACATGTGCCATCTGCGGGTACGGGTTCATCGCCTCCGTCCTGCCGGTCTGGCTCCTGCTGTGCCCGCGCGATTACCTCTCCGCCTATGTGAAGTTGGGGACGGTCTTCGCGCTGGTCGCGGCGGTCCTCGTCGTGGCGCCGCCACTCCAGATGCCGCTCGTGTCCGCCTTCGTGCACGGGGGCGGGCCGATCGTTCCCGGGAAGATCTTCCCCTTCGTCTTCATCACCATCGCCTGCGGGGCGATCTCGGGATTCCACGGGCTGGTCGCCTCGGGCACCACGCCCAAGATGCTGGACCGGGAGTCGGATGCCCGCGCGATCGGGTACGGGGCCATGCTCCTCGAGGGGCTGGTCGGAATCGTGGCCCTCATCGCCGCGTCCTCGCTCTTCCCCGGGGACTACTTCGCCATCAATGTCGCCGCGGACAAGTTCAAGGCGCTGGGGATGCCCACCGTGAACCTCGACCTGCTCTCGCTGGAAGTCGGGGAGACGATCGCGGGCCGGCCGGGTGGGGCCGTTTCGCTGGCGGTGGGGTTCGCCCAAATCCTCGCCGCCCTGCCCGGGATGCGGGCGCTGATGTCGTACTGGTATCACTTCGCCATCATGTTCGAGGCGCTCTTCATCCTGACCACCATTGATACCGGGACCCGCGTGGCGCGGTTCCTCCTCCAGGAATTCGGGGGGCGGTTCTGGCCCCGGTTCGGGCGTACGAATTGGCTGCCCGGGACGCTGGTGTCCACGGGGCTGGTGGTCCTGGCCTGGGGCGGGTTCATCTGGACGGGAAGCATCAGCACGATCTGGCCGATGTTCGGCACGGCGAACCAGTTGCTGGCGGCCGTCGGGCTCTCGGTGGTGACCAGCGCCCTGATCAATTCCGGCCGGGCGCGGTACGCCTGGCTGACGGCCCTGCCCATGGCCTTCGTGGCCGTGACGACGCTCACGGCCGGGTGGCTCAATATCACCGACAACTTCCTTCCGCTGGCGGTCCGCGAACCCGCCCGGGCGGGGCAGGCCTACCTGAACAGCGCCCTAACGGCGCTGATGATGGGATGCGCGCTCGTGATCCTGGCCGAGGCCGGCCGACGCTGGTGGCGGGTGCTGTCCGGCGGCAGGGTCCGGCGGCCGCAACGCACCTATGGCGGGGCGTGACCTGACCGGCCGGGACGCGCCCTGGAGCGGGCTCGCGGCGCTCTACATTGTGGTCTTCATTGACCTACTCGGGTTCTCCATGATCATTCCGCTCCTGCCCTACTACGCACGGTCCTACGGGGCCTCCGACACCCAGACCGGCCTGCTCATGGCCTCCTATGCCGCCGCCCAGTTCATTGGCGCGCCGCTGATCGGCAGGTTCTCGGACCGGTTCGGCCGGCGGCCGCTCATCCTGGTCAGCCTGGCAGGGACCTGCGCCTCATTCGTCTTCCTGGGAATGGCCCGGTCGCTGGAGGCGCTGTTCGCCGCCCGCATCCTGTGCGGGCTGTTCGGGGGCAACATTTCCGTGGCGCAGGCCTACATCGCGGATGTGACCGCGCCTCGCCAGCGGTCCAAGGCGCTGGGGTTCATCGGCGCCGCCGTCGGGCTGGGGTTCATCATCGGTCCTGCGGCCAGTGCCCTGCTGTCCCGCCAGGGCGCCGGGGAACCTGCCTACGCGGCGGCCCTGCTCTCCTTCGCGGACCTGGCCGCCGTCTGGTTCTGGCTCCCCGAGCCCGCCGCCCACCCGCATCACGGGCCGCTCCGCGGACCCACCGCCGCCGCCACCGCGCTGCTCTCCGCCCTGCGCCGTCCCCTCGTCGGGCCCCTGCTCTGGACCCGGCTCGGATTCTTTATCCCCTTCGCAATGTTCCAGACGATCTTCCCGCTGGCCGCCATCCACCGGTTCGGGATCACGGCGCAGACCACGGCCTGGATCTTCGTCTATATCGGGGTGGTCATCGTCCTCGTGCAGGGCGTGGCCATCGGGCGGCTGACGGCGCGGTTCGACGAGCGGCGCCTGTTGATCTGGAGCGTGGGACTGATGTCCGCCTCGCTCCTCTGGTGGTCCGCCTCGCCGACCCTGGCGCTAATGCTGGCCGGGTTCGTGCCCCTCGGGCTGGCCGGGGGGACCTTCAACACCGTGAACAACAGCCTGCTGACCAAAGTCGTGGA
>JAHFSL010000338.1 GCA_023265785.1 Candidatus Coatesiibacteriota bacterium
CGTAGATCCGGAGACTGGTCGTGGGCACGAATGCCGGGACGAAAAACGGAAAGCCCTGGATGTGGTCATGATGCACGTGGGTGAAGAAAAGACTGGCCCGCACCGGCTTGCCCGACTTGAGCAGGCCATTCCCCAATGACCGGATCCCGCTCCCCGCATCCAGGATGATGTGCTCGCCATCAGCCTGCACTTCCAGGCAGGAGGTGTTTCCTCCCATCCTGAGTGTGCCCGCACCCGGGCAGGGGAGCGACCCACGAACACCCCAAAACCTGATTTTCATGGGCGGCGGGGGACTGAACGCCCCAATTTATTCATGTGGTGTTCTAGCATACGGACGGCCACGCCGCCACTCTTGTGACAAAAATCACAAATAGGCTCCCTACGACCGCGTCGGCAGGCGCGTCAGGATTGGCTGAATGGCGTCCAGGAGATGCTCGGCCACCTCACGCTTGGGGAGGAGGGGCAGGCGTTCACGCCGCCCGTCGGGGGTCATGAAGAGCACCCGCGTGGGGGCCGTCCCGAAGCCACCCTCCGTCCCGGAGACATCGTTGGCCACCAGGAGGTCCAGCCGTCGTTCGGCCAGCTTGCGCGCCCCCTCGGCCTCCGGATCGCCGGATTCGGCGGCAAATCCCACCATGACCTGGCCCGTCCGCCGGGCGGCGAGCTCCTCGAGGATATTGGGCACCTTTTCGAGCCGAACCGCCCACGAACCGTCCTTGGTCTTTCCCGGCCGGGGCGCGGCCGGCCGGTAGTCGGTCACGGCAGCCGTTTTCACCAGGACGTCCGCGGCCCCGAACCGGTCCAGGACGGCCGCACGCATCTCCTCCCCCGTGGTCACGCGCACCATCGCCACACCGAAGGGTTCCGGCAGGGCCGACGGACCGGTGACCAGGGTGACCTCGGCTCCCCGGCTCCTCGCCGCGGTCGCCACCGCATATCCCATCCGCCCCGACGAGGGATTGCTGATGAACCGGACCGCGTCCAGCGCCTCGCGCGTCGGGCCCGCCGTCACCAGGACCCGGATCCCCTTCCAGGCCGTCGTGGCGGCCAGCCGCCGCCGGACCACGGCAAGGATCTCCTCGAGTTCCGCCATCCGGCCCGGGCCCGTCTCACCGCAGGCCAGCAGGCCCTCCTCGGGCTCAATAATTTCGAAACCGCGCCCCCGGAGGCGCGCGACATTCTCCTGGACGACCGGATTCCCCCACATCGCCGCGTTCATGGCGGGGGCCACCAGGACCGGCGCCGTGGTGGCCAGGACGGTCGTGGTCAGCAGGTCATCGGCCAGGCCACCGGCCAGCTTGGCGATGAGGTCCGCGGTCGCCGGCGCGATCACCACCAGGTTCGCGCGGCGGGCCAGCCCGATATGCTCGACCCGGGAGCCCTTGGCCTCGGCAAACAGGTCGGTGCCCACGGGCTGGCCGGTCAGCGTCTGGAAGGTCAGCGGAGTGACGAACTCCAGCGCGCCCCGGGTCAGCACGGTCAGCACTTCATCCCCGTCTCGTGTCAGGCGACTCGCGAGGTCCACCGCTCTATACGCCGCGATGGAGCCGGAGACGCCGAGCAGAATCGTCATGCGCTACCCCCGGTCGGCCGTTCTCAGGCCTTGTCGGGGTCTTCCTTGACCGTAAAGGTGATGTGCCCGCCCAGCAGTTCGCCCAGGGCCCGGGTCGTGGGCTTCGCGCCCTTGACGCCCTCGGCGGTCGGCGCCCCGTCCACCAGCATCCGGGCGCGCTTGGACACCGCCAGGATGAACTGGTACTTGTTCTTGATCTTGTGCATGAGCTCCTCGTAGGGCGGAACATCGGACCGTTTCATCGTGATCTTGCCTCCCGTTCGGACATGATGACCTGGGCGACCTGCCGCGTGGCGAGGTCGATGGATTCGTTCACTACATGATAGTCGTAGGCGAGCGCCGCCGCAATCTCCCCCCGGGCGTTGGCCAGCCGGCGGGCCAGCCCCGCCTCGTTTTCCGTTCCCCGAGCACGCAATCGTCGCTCAATTTCCGGCAGGGCGTGGGGCATCAGGAAGATCTGGAGCGCCTCCGGCCAGGCCCGCCGGATGGCCATGCCCCCCTGGACGTCGATCACCAGCAGGGGGCACTCCCCGGCGGCGCACGTTGCGCGGAGAAATGCACTGGCCGTTCCGTACCGCGCTCCATGGACCTCGGCCCACTCGGCGAAGCCGCCCGAGTCCCGGCGGCGGTCGAATTCGGCGTCCGTGACGAATTCATATTCCCGGCCCCCCACTTCCCCGGACCGGGGCGCCCGGGTCGTGGTCGAGCAGGATTTGCGCAGGAAGGGGACGGCCGCGGCCAGCCCGGCGGCCACGGAGTCCTTCCCCCCCCCGGACGGCGCCGACAGCACCACGGGAAACCCGACCCTACTCGACATTCGCCAGTTGTTCCCGGATGCGCTCCACATCCTCCTTCATGGCGACCACGACGCGGGTCAGGGCGGCATCCTGCGACTTGGAGCCGATGGTATTCACCTCACGGTGGAACTCCTGCGCCAGGAACTCAAGCTTGCGGCCCGCCGGAGAGCCCCCGGCGACCGTCTCGCGGAACTGGGCCAGGTGGCTGGCCAGCCGGGTCAACTCCTCGGAGACATCCCCCCGGTCGGCAGCCGCAACAAACTCGCGCGCCGTGGAGGCGCGTGCCCCCTCCCCAGCACGCTCGAAGAGCTCCTTCAGCCGGCCGGCCTGACGCTCCTCCAGCGCGCGACGCGCCTCGGGCCAGCGCCGCTCCACCTCACGCACGCCCCCCTCCAGCGAGGCGGCCCGGCCCAGCAGGTCGCGCGCCAGCGCCACCCCCTCGCGCCGCCGCATGATGACCAGCCGCCCCAGGGCTGCCGTGAGACCGGCCGCCAGCCCCCGGGCCAGGGCCCGTGGATCCGGTGCCGGGTCCTCGCGCACCAGCACCCCGGGGAGGGCCAGGATGGACTCGATCCGGGGACGCTCCAGCCCCAGCCGCCTGGCCAGGGCCGCCAGCTCGCGCGCATGCCGCGCGGCCACGGGGGCATCGACCAACGGCCGCAACCCCGGCCCGCCGCGACCCGCGGGGCGCTCGACCTGGACCCGCACATCCACGCGGCCCCGGGCCAGCGCGGCCACGATTGCCGCGCGCACCTCCGGCTCCATCGGCTGAAGTGCGTCCGGCAGGTTCACCGCGACATCCAGCCCCCGCTGGTTCACGGTCCTGATTTCCACCGCCACCCGTACGCGACCGGCCGCCCCATGGCCCGCGCCAAAGCCGCTCATGGAGGCCAGCGGTTTCCGGGTCATGCCGCCGCCATCCGGGCGAGTGCCTGCGCCGCCCCGAAACCGCCGGGCTTCGTCACGAACCCGATCGTCGCCCCGTCGCCCGTCCGCGCCCGGCTGGTCACCAACCCCGGCTGGAGCTCACCCTCCAGCGTAAGCACGGCGATCCCCAGCGCCTCCGCCACCGCGGCCGCTGTCTCGCCGCCCGAGCACAGGACGGTGACGGGTCGCCACCGGGCGAAGGCCGCCGCCGCCGCACGCGCCACCCGCGCCGTTCCCGGCCACCGCGGCCAGGCGATGATCCACCAGCGGCCGCCCCGCGGCACCCCCCGGCCCACCGCCACGCCCCGCACCCGCGCCGCCAGCCGCACCTGCTCCGCCGTGACCGGATTCACGCTCCCGATGATCGCCAGCACCCGCCCGCGTACCAGGGCGGGTCCTGTCCGGTACAGGTCCGCAGACCGTAAAGGCGACCCCTCAACGGTCTGCGAACCTGCCCCGGCCACCCGCCCCGAGTGGTTTCGTTTACCTAGCGGCACGGG
>JAHFSL010000033.1 GCA_023265785.1 Candidatus Coatesiibacteriota bacterium
CACCGCCACCGCCCTGCACGACCCCAAGGGAGTCCGCCTCCGGTCCTAGGTCCGTCCTTATGTCATACTATATGACATGAGAGAGACCCTGGAGCGCCTGCCCGACGGAGCCTGGACGGTGCGGCGGCTGGACGCGGACGGGGAAGTCCTGTCCGAGGTGTCCCGGGCATGGGCGGTCTCCGACCTGTGCTGCAAACTGGGGAAGTCCCGCCGGCAGGTGTACCGGTACCTGAAGGACGGCTGGCTGGTCCCCGTGGGCAAGTACCTGGGCGAGTGGGTCGTGGATGCCTCCGGTCTCCAAAACCTGGCGGGCGGTCGCTTGCGTGCACCGGGGAGAATTCCAGAATCCACCCGGGGCCTCTTTCAGGAGTACGACTTTGACCGCCTGCATCCGCTCCACGACTCCCATGTGATCCTCGAGCGAATCCTGGAACTGGGTGGGAGCGTCGAATTGCGCTGGTTGGTCAAACAGTACTCCAGGAGCGTCATCCGCTCCTGGCTGACACGTGAGGGATGGCGACTTTCCCCCCGGTCGCGTGCATTCTGGGGGCTCCTCTACGGGGTCGGAGTCCCTGCCCGGCGGCCGTTCATTTCGGTGACGGGTCGGGCGTGATCGCGCACCTGGAGGTCCTGGGTCGTAAGGCTCTGTTGCTCCTTCCCAGGTTGGGACGGCTCCTGGGAAAGGACTACTATCTCGCGGGAGGGACCGGGCTTGCCCTGCAGGCGGGGCACCGAAGATCCGAAGATTTGGATTTCTTCATTCATGCGGTGGCGCTGGTCCTGCCTGACAAGGAGCGGCTGAAGATCCGCCTCCGAAAGCTCGGAACGTTCGAGGTTCGCAAGGAGGATGCTGGAACGCTCCACCTGTACCTGGGGAAGGTTCAAGTCACCTTTCTTGCATACCGACCGAAGTTGATTGAACCGGTTCTGGTCATCGAGCAGACGCGGGTTGCCTCTCCGGTGGACATCGGCCTGATGGAACTTTCTGCCATCGTTGACCGGGGGTCAAGGAAGGATTTCATGGATCTTGCATGGATCATCAGAGAGCGCAAGTCCCTGCCGGACCTCATCTCCTTGACAGACCGCAAGTTCACGGGGAGCCACGATTTCAAGATCCAGGTCATGAAGGCCCTGACCTATTTTGCCGATGCGGAGACGGAGGTGAGTCCCGTGGTGCTCGATCCCCGGTACCAGTGGCCGCCGGTCAAGAAGTTCATTCAGGCAGAGGTCAAGCGCATGGGTTCGAAGTTCTGAACGGATGATCTTCCGCCCGCTCGCGCTCGGGCAGGACGGAGGCGACCGCCGCGGGCGGGGCGATGCCCGCGCGCTCCCAGAAATCGTCGTACAGGACCGGAGCGTGCCTCTCCCACAACCCGCCCGGGCCCCGGGTCTGGTACGCTGGCGTCCATGAACGGTGCGGCCCGGTGGGAGGGGATTGGCGACGGGATTCACCGGTTTCGTGATTCGTGCGTGGTGTATGCCGTGCAGGGGCCGGAAGGGACCCTGCTCATCAACGCCGGGACGGGGCGGTGTGTGGATTCGTTGGGCGAGGTCGCGAAGGGGCCCGTGACCGTCCTGCTGACCCACCACTTCCGCGACCACACCGATGGGGCGATCGCGCTGGCGGGGACGGGAGCAAGAATCCTGGCCCCGATCTGGGAACGCGAGTACCTGACCGACCCCGCCCAGCACTTCCGGGAGCGCCAGACCTGGAACTCCTACGACAACCGGTGGGACCGGTTCGCCCCGGTTCGCCCGATTCCCGTGGCGGAATGGCTGTACGACTGGGACCGGAAGAAAATCGCTGGGCTGGATGTCGAGGTGGTTCCCGCGCCCGGCGCTTCGCAGGGGGGCATGGCGTACTTGGTGACCCGTGAGGGACGGCGGCTGGCGTTCACCGGCGAGACGATCTCGGGTCCCGGCTCGGTCCCGCGTCTTAGCCCCTTCCAGTACGACTACAACGACCTCAACGGCGCGATCAATGTCTGGCACACCTGTCGCAGGCTGTCGAAGGCCCGGCCGGACCGGCTCTTGCCCAGCCTGGGAGAGCCCATGGACGATGCGCTCGCGGCGCTGAATTCCCTGCGGGCGGCCCTCAAGACCCTCGACCGGATCCAGCCCGGGTTCGCGGAACGCCTGCGCGATCCCGACGCCGATGATGTTGAGGAGGTCCTGCCCCGGCTCTGGCGTTCCAGGTATGCTTCGGCCGAGACCCATTTCGTGGCGGGCCAGCAGGGGCGCGTGCTGTCGCTCGACTACGGCTACAACTGGCACGAGTACGAGGCTCCCCAGAAACAGCACCGCTCCAACCGCCGCCCGTTTCTGCACGGGCTCGACGGCATCGAGAAGCGGACCGGCCAGCGCCGGATTGATACCGTCCTGGTCTCCCATTATCACGACGACCATGTGAATGGTATTGCGATGCTCCAGCGGCTCTTCGGCACCGAGGTCTGGGCACCCGACCATGTGGCGGACATTCTGGAGCGGCCCGAGCGGTACGACCTGCCGTGCCTGTGGCACGAGCCGATCCGGGTGGCCCGGCGGCTCAAACCCGGAGAGCAGGTCGAGTGGGACGGCGTCCCCATCGTGACTTGGCCCATGTCAGGCCATACCCGGTATGCCTCCCTTCTGTGCCTCACGGTGGGTGCTGTCCGGGTGGCCCACACCGGCGACCAGATGTTCTTCCACGGCGCACCTGCAAACGAACTCTTCGGACCCGGCGCCCGGTTGTTCACCAACCATGTCTATAAGAACGGGCTGGACGCCGGCTGTTACCGGGACTACCTAGTCCGCCTGCGCGCCTTCAATCCGGCGTGGATTTTGACCGGCCACACCCGGCCCCATCAGGTCGTTCCGGAATTGGATGCCGAGATCGCCCGTGCGGCCGTGGCATTTGATGAGGTGCATGAGACGGTTGGCGGAGCACCATCCGACGGAATCCATTTCGGGTTTGAGGGCCGCGGAGGTGAACTCCGTCCCTACCGGGTGTCGATGTCCGGTGCCGGGACCGCGGACCTTGAGGGGTGGATCATGAATCCCTTCCCCCGTTCTGCCCGGGCGGTGGCCCGGCTGGTACTCCCTCCGGGCTGGGAGGGCGGAGCCGTGGAGGCCGATCTTCAGCCCCGCGAGCGGCGGGAGATTCGGCTGAACCTGCGGGCCCCCGCGGGGACGGTGTGCATCCGTCAGCCGATCGCCCTGGACCTCGAGGTGGACGGCGTCCCGTTCGGCCAGGTCGCCGAAGCCTTGGTGACGACGGCCTGATCACGTCCATGGAAGTGGCATTCGCGGTGTTGGATGGATTGCCCTGACAGGGCAGAATATCCAGATATTGTGCCCTGCCAGAGGTTATTCATGAAGCTCGTCATCGTGTGCGGGTTGCCGGGGTCCGGCAAGACCACGCTGGCCCGGAAGCTGGAAACCGACCTCCCGGCCATCCGGTTTTGCCCGGACGAGTGGATGGATGATCTCTCGATCAATCTATACGACGAGAAGACCCGGGCCGCGATCGAGGCCCTCCAGTGGAAGCTTGGCCAATCCCTCCTGCAACAGGGTGTCACCGTCATCATCGAGTGGGGGACCTGGGGGCGATCGGAGCGGGATCTTCTGCGCGTCCGGGCGCGGGAGCTGGGCGCCTCGGCCGACCTGTACTACCTCTCGGCTCCGGCCGAAATGCTCTACAGCAGGATCAGCAAGCGGGGGATGGAGTCGCCTCCCATCACGCGGGAGGCTGTGGACCGCTGGTGCGTGACCTTCCAGGTTCCATCAGCCGAGGAGATGGCGCTGTTCGACCACGTCACCACCATTCAGGCGGAAAGGGAATAGATGGCCACCAATCCAAGCCTGTCCATCGGGAAGCACCTGTTCCACGCGCGGCTGGAGCGCATTGCCACCTCGGCCGAGTACTACGCCTTTACGGTGCCCCTCGCGACCAGCCGCGCCCTGGGCACCCGCGGTCCGGTCCCGGTCTCCGTCCGGCTCAACGGATCAGCCCCCTACTTCGTGAGCCTGGCTCCCATCGGGGGTGGCCGGCACTGGCTCCGGGTCAACGCCCAGGCGCGGGCGGCGGCCGCGATCAAGGGGGGTGACCTCGTTCAGGTGGAGATCACCGTGCTCGATCATGCGGCGGGCATCACCATCCCCGCCGATCTGGCAAAGGCCCTGCGGACCGCGGGCGTGCTGGCGGGATTCCGGGTGATGTCCCTGGGCAGACAGAACATGCTGATCAAGGGCATTGGGCAGGCGGTACAACCGCTGACCCGGGCCCGGCGTATTCAGCTCGCCGTCGAGGAAGGCCGGCGTCGAAAAGGCCGCCGGTGAATCGCTAGGACGACGGTTTGGGCGCGTATCGCCCGTAAGCCACGAACGCCGAGAGGAGCGCCATCACCGCACTCCACATGAGCGGGTTGGTGGCCGCCAGCGCGATGGAGGACCGGGCATACAGCAGGGAAAGCCCGATCGCTTCGACGGTGAGCGCCGCGGCGGCAAGCGCGGTCAGGCCCGGCATCCGCGTCAGGGTCGTGGGAAGGACCAGCAGGATGCCGGCCACCATTTCGAACACGCCCACGGCGCTCCACGCGCCTCGGGGAATGGCATCGAGCTGTTTGGCCATCTCGTCGAACTTGAACAGCTTGTAGGCCCCTCCCGAGAGGTTCAGGAACGCGAGCACGGCCTGGAGAACCCACAGCAGGATGTTCATCCGTGGAGCCCCTTTTCGGCCGCACCTTGCCGGTGCGGCCGACACTTCCACGATACATGACGGCAATCACCCCCGGGACGGTCAACCGCAATTTGTAGTGAAATGGGGACACCCCTCATCATGAAGCGCATCAACGCCAGAGCCTGGGTCGGCCTCGCATGCCTTGCATTGGCGATGGCCCTCGCCATTTTCGTTCCCGCCGGTACGCTGAACTTCCCGGCCGGGTGGGGGTACCTCGCCGTGTTCTTTGGGCCGAGCATTCTGATCACCGGGTACCTCATGCGACACGATCTGGCTCTGCTGGCCCGACGCGTTCGTGGCGGGCCAAGCGCGGAAAAGCAGCCGGTGCAGAAGTTCATCATGTCACTGGCCTCGGCCGGGTTTGTCGCAATGCTGGTCGTGCCGGGACTCGACTATCGCTTCGGCTGGTCGGTCGTACCATTCGGGGCGGTGCTGGCCGGCGATGTTCTGACCGTCATCAGCTTCGTGCTCATCTTCTTTGTCTACCGTGAAAATACCTACACTTCGGCTACCATCGAGATCGCGCGGGGTCAGCGGGTGATCAGGACGGGTCCGTATGCGGTCGTGCGCCATCCGATGTACGCCGGAGGGTTGCTCCTGTTCATTGGAATGCCCCTGGCGCTTGGCTCCTACTGGGCCTATCCGTTCTTTCTGGCCATCCTCCCCGTGCTCCTGTGGCGATTGTTTGATGAAGAGCGGTTTCTTGGAAAGAATCTACGGGGCTACCTCAAGTACCGCGCAACCGTGCGCTGGAGGCTTGTGCCCGGAGTGTTTTAGATTGGAAGGAGGCACGCAATGAACATCGCGCTCTGGGCTGTCCAGATCCTGCAGGCCAGTCTGTACGGCTGGGCCGGCTACGAGAAGGCGTTTCATTACGGGCATGTCGTCGAGATGTGGCACTGGCCCGCACGCCTGCCGCAGGGTCTTGTGGCGTTCATCGGCGTCTGTGAAATGCTCGGGGCCGTCGGACTGATCCTGCCCTGGCTGACCGGCATTCAGCGCCGGTTGACCCCGCTGGCGGCCATCGGGCTGGTCACGCTGATGTCCCTGGCCTCCATCGCGCACATCCGATGGGGCGAGGCGCCCCATGTTGCGTTCACCGGCACCATGCTGGCGTTGAACCTCTTCATCGCCCTCGGCCGCCGCGAAGCGTTGCGACGGGGCTAAGTCCTGCCCGGACTTGGTCCTCTCGATCTGAAGTTCACCGATGGGCCGCTTCACCTGGCGTCCCGCGATCGTCTCAAAAGTCCGTTCGCCGGAAGGCTTCAGGCCAAGGCGGTGCAGGGTGGATGCATGGATCCGGCTGAAGGTGGCCCCGGTATCAACCATGAGGCGCTTCTTTTCACTCGATCCATTATTGATGAGGGTGATATCGGCAAAGGTGACACCCATCGATGATTCAATTCAATTTATCAGAACCGCGCCCGGGAGGGCGTGTGCGATTATTTCCTGGTGAGGCGCCGGGTCTTCACCCACGGGATCATCCGGGCCCCGGCCTGGTAGGTCCCGGTGACCGAGACCGGCAGGAGGACAATGGCCAACGCCCGCTCTGCGGACATGGTCGGGGAATCAGGGGCCGACGGGCCGCCCATGTCGGTCTTCACCCAGCCGGGATCCATCGCGATCACGGAGACCTTGCCCTTCAATTCAGCGGCCCAGAGTTTGGTGAGGCCGTTGAGACACCACTTGGAGAGGCGGTAGGCCGACATGTTCGTCCCCGTGCTCACCGACTCATCGCTTCCGGCCCCGGAGGAGACATTGATCACGCGGGGGTGCTTTCCCTTCCGCAGGAAGGGGAGGAGGGCGTGGGTCATCCGGTGGGGACCCAGGACATTGATGTGGAGGGTGGATTCCATCGCGGCATCGCGCTCACCGGCGAGCGGCGCATGGCCCGGATTGACGGCGGCGTTGTTCAGCAGAACATCGAGCGCGCCCCAGCGGCGCCGGACGGCTCCGGCGACCCGTGCGACTCCGGCCGGGCTGGCCATGTCCGCGAGCACCGGCTGGAATTGGCGCCCGTAGGCCTTGAATGCCCGGGCGGCGCGGGCCAGGTTCGCTCGGTTCCTCGCCACTCCGATGACCTTGGCGCCTTCCGCCAGGAACCGCGTGGCAGTCTGGAATCCGACGCCGCGGCTGGCTCCTGTAATCACGACCCGCCGTCCCGCCAGCCGTCCTTTCTTCATGCCGTCCTCCTTGGTCGCCGATGCGTTCGGAAGCATTATATGGCCGTCAGCGCTACAATGACCCGCATGCCGAATCCGGCCGTGCCCCTCGCATACCGTCATTCATGGTCCCCGCGCTGGTCGTAGCCGTGGGGGCGACGTTCTATGTGGACGCCGTCGCCGGGCGGGACGACCGGGACGGCCGCTCCCCAGACGCGGCCTGGATGACGCTGGAACGGGCGGGTCGTGAACCGTACCCGGCGGGCTCCGCGCTCATGCTCGCCGGCGGGCAGACTCATGTGGGCCCGCTCCGCCTCCAGGGCGGCACGCCAGGCGCGGCTCCCGGCCTGCGCATCGCCTCGTATGGCGAGGGGCGGGCGGTGGTGGACGGGGGCGCCGGGGATGGCATCGCGGTCACTGGCCTGGAAAAGGTCACCATCGAGCGCCTGACGGTGCGCGGGGCGGGCCGGAAGACCGGCAACACCGGCGGGAGCGGTGTCCTGCTTGATCGGGTGCACGGCGGCATGGTCAACGATCTGGATGCGTCCGGGTTCCAGCATGCCGGCGTGGCGGTGCGGGATGGCGAGGATATCCGGCTGACGGCCATCCACGCGCACGACAACGGCTTCACCGGCATTCAGGTGCGCGCGGCGAAGGTGTATGTCGGCCACTGCCGGGCCATCAACAATCCGGGTGATCCGACAATCCGGGACAACCACAGCGGCAACGGCATCCTGCTGGGCGGGTGTCGGGAGGCGTTGGTGGAGTACTGCGAGGCGGCGGGAAACGGCTGGGACCAGCCCCGCGGCGGCCAGCCCAACGGCCCGGTGGGCATCTGGTGCCACGACTCCGAACGGGTCACGATCCAGCACTGTATTTCCCATCACAACAAGAGCACCTCGGGGGACGGGGGAGGGTTCGACTTCGACGGCGGCACCCGCGACTCCGTGCTCCAGTACAACTATTCCTACGAGAACCACTCCAGCGGCTACCTGGTCTGGGAATATGGTTCCCGCGACCCGATCGCCCGGAATGTCATCCGGTACAACATCTCGGTCAATGACCGCGAGGGCGGGTTCCGGGTCGGCAAGAGCGGCGGGCAGGACATCACCGACCTGGAGGTCCACCACAATACCTTCATCAACGACCGGTTCCCCTGCGTGGACCTCGTCGGTTCGTGGGAGGCGGGCGGCCTCAAGCCGGACAAGGGGATCGTGCGGACGACGATCCGCGACAACATCCTGATCGGCCCCGCCCGCGGGGCGGTCGTGAAAGGCACGGCGCCGGTACGCTTCGAGCGCAACCTGTACTGGTCCTTCGACGGCACCTATGCCGTCAACGGGAAGACCCGCCCCGCCGATGGCGAACTGGCCGACCCCCGCCTCGTGGACTTCCGCCTCGTCCCCCAGCTCGTGGATCCCGACCGGCTCGGGGACCTGACCGCCTTCACCTTTGCCAAGGATGCCCCCTTCACCGGCAAGGTCGGCCACACCGCCCGCGACCGCTAGGCGGGGCGGGAGGGGCAACCTGCCTTAACGAGGGAACGGCATCCCGCGACGCCCGGTGCGCCTGGTGGACGCGAGCGCTTGGCGAAATGCGGTACATTTCTCGCTCATCCCTTCGGTCTTTGACCAGATAACGACGGCCTTGAGATCCACCTTGCAGGTGGTCGCGATCAGGATGGCTTGCGCAAGGCTCTGGCGGTCATTCCAGTGGTAGAAGCCGGCGAGCCGGTCCATCAGGCACTGGGTGGGTGTCGTCACGGTGACTGCTCCGAATGTGGTCTTCAGGGTCATGAAGTTGTCGAGCGTGAGGTTTCCGACCGCGGGCGGGCCGGAGACAAAGTCGAGGGTCGCTGCGAATCGGGGATGGGACCAGACGCGGCTGGTCTTCGTGAACCCGAGCTTGTGCATGACCAAAGCGATGGCACGGTTGTCATGGACGGTGGAGAAATCGACATCCAGGGATTGGTACTTGTTTCTGGAATGCGCACTGACCGCGGCGCCGCCGACGAGGACCGTTCGTATCCCGCTCGCGGCCAGGGCGCCGGCAACCCACCCGGCGATCTCGATCAGGGTGGCTTTGGGACCCGGGATGGTCAGGGTGCCTTTCCCTTGGCCCGCGGCCGGCGCCGCTGGGTGTAGTAGCGTTCACGCTCCTCGGGGGGCAGAAAGGGAAGGGCGGTCGCGAGGAGTGCGCGCAACCTGGGGACAATAGGGCCTCGCGGGTTCCAGGTGTAGAGCCGGGTGCGCCCCCGCATGCGGCTGACCAGCATGCCGGCGCGTTCGAACCGGTCGAGCTGCGCCTGAATGGGGCGCAGGGCCGTCCCGAATGTGCGTGCGATTTCGGCCCCGTATCCGTCTCCGTAGTTCTCCAAAAAGAGCAGGGTACGGGCCGCGTCGCGTCCACCAAAGATCCCTTCGAGCATGCCTGAAGTATACCACTCCTTTTAGGAGTTATATAACTTCTAATAGGAGTCATGTCGTGCGGAAGGTGCGCTCCTGATGTGCCGCGGCGCGGGTTCCTGGTCATGTGCGGGGCGTGGGAACCTGCGAATTGGATTGGGAACAGAATCCTGACCCCCGCCTTGGTGCCGGTCGGACGAGTAAAGTGGAAGTTTCCCGGTTCTCCAGGAGGTTTCATGCGTGCCTATGGCAAGCTCTGCACCGAGTTTTATGATCTCGACAAGCCGGCCGCCCCGCCGGACGAGTTGGCATTCTACCTGGCCCAGGCCCGCATCGCGGGTGGGCCGGTTCTGGAGCCGATGTGCGGTTCCGGCCGATTCCTGATCCCGATAATGGAAGCCGGGCTGGACATCGAGGGGACCGATCTTTCCCCCGATATGCTTGAGGCGTGCCGGGCCAATGCCGCCGCCCGGGGGCTGAAGCCGGTTCTGCACGAACAGTCGTTGGAAACGCTCGCCGTGAGCCGGACCTTCTCCTTCGCATTCATCTGTTCCGGCTCCTTCGGCCTGATCCCGACCGAGGCGGGGGTGCGGGCGTCGCTGGCCCGGCTCCACGGCGCCCTCAAGCCGGGGGCACGGCTTATGCTCGAGGTTGAACGGCTCTTGCCGGCCTCTGGACACGGTGAGGCCTGGACCGGTGACTGGGGGGGCCGGGAGGTCGCCCGGGCTGACGGCGGCACCATCCGGATCAACTGGCATCCCCGCTGGGATCCCGCGTCGGGAACCGTCATCAGCACCCACCGCTACGATGCGTCCAAGGATGGGGTCCTGTTGGCATCCGAGACCGAGGAATTCATCATCCGGCCGCACGACCCGAAGGTGCTCACGGCCCAGCTCGCGGGAGCCGGATTTGAGCGGGTGGAGTTCCTGAAGCCGCACGGTTCGCGGCCGGCCCAGGAAACGGACAGCGATCTGGTGGTGTCCTGCGTGCGGCGATAGCGGGAGGAAGGTGAGACCCGACCCCTTGCTCATCATCCTCCTGCTCATGGGTCGCCCTGCGGCGGGAGGAGAGATGTCCGCGGTTGGGGTTTCGCCGCCGGGATGTAATGAGCCCGGGCTGAGGATTTTTGATCGTGGCCTGCCGGGGGGTGGATTGCGGTTGGTTGTCCGTAAAGCGACGTCGTTCCCGACCGCGCTTCGCCTGACTGCCACGTTCAAGAATCTTGTCCCGAATCGGCCTCTTCCGCTCCTGGTCACCCTGCCTGCCGCCGGAGAATATCCCCTAGTGGATTTTCATTTCGCCTCGCCGGGCAGCCCGTGGCATTGTGACTGGCACCACGACTTCATCTCAGGCTGGCTGAACGCCGTCCATGACCCCGATGCTGTCTACGAACTGCCGTGGACTCCCGGCGAGGTGCATGCGCTGGTGCAAGGGCCCCATAATTCCGCTTCGTGGTATTCCGGCGGGTGTGCCCTTGATTTTGCGATGCCGGAGGGCACCCCGGTCAGGGCGGCACGGGAGGGCGTGGTGGCGGGATTCCAGGACGAATGCAGCAAGGCCGGTGGCGCCGGAACACCGTCCAACTTCGTGGTCATTCAGCACGCGGACCGGACCCTTGGTGCCTACGAACACCTCAAGCGGGACGGTGTGGCGGTGCGGGTCGGGCAACGGGTTCGTGCCGGCGCCCTGGTCGGGTATTCAGGAAATACTGGCGCCTCCACGGGGCCCCACCTGCATTTCGCTGTCCTGTCGGTCCTGCCGGACATCACCTGGGCACCCCAACATCTTCGCTTCCGCGTCGCCGGCGAATCGGGCCCTATTGAACTGGTGCAGGGACGAATCTACAAGAGCCATGTCCCGAGCAGGATGGGGGTCGGGTTTCAACACTCAACGACGATGTGTCAATAAATCCCGACCCCGTCCTGCATCAAATTACATGAGGGGTAGGGGAAGGCGACCCGACTCGGAAATGCGGAGAAAGAAATGGCCGGTGCCGGCCGCACCGCACATGAAGTCCGGTGAGTGGAATCCCGGCTCGTCCGCCTGCCAGCGCACGCCGGCGGCATCCGTGGAGCGGTAGGCGCTCGCCATCTCCATGAACAATCGGGCATGATCCAGCCAGCGCGATTGCCCGGTCACGCGGAAGAGTTCGATGAACAATTCGCCGTTGCCCGCAAGCCCGTGGCATTGCAACGGATTCCTTCGGATATCGCCATAGGCCAGAACGCAGGTCGCGGCCTGCGCGGCCAGGTCAAGATATCTGGGCTCCTTCAGGTGCTCTGCCGCACTGACGAAAAAGAGCCCGACGCCCGGTGACCCGTGGCACCACTGGCACCGGCTGACCGGCTCCAGGGCGGGCCCGCGATTCCAGTTGAGCCCGCCATGATCCTGGACGGCCGCCGCCTCAAGCGCACGCGCCGCACCCTCGCACAGATCCCGCCATTGATGCGCGCCGGTTGCCGTGTAAAGCCTCGCCAGGAAGTGACCGATGCCGGCGAGGCCGTGGGCAAACCCCCAGTACACGGGGGGCTCACCCACGGGAACACTGACATGCCAGGCGATCCCGGGACCCTGTTCGCTCCGGTGGGTGGCCAGCCACGCCCCCAACGCACGCGCCCGGTCCAGCCACTTCACCTGGCCGGTGGCCTCCCAGACCTGGAGGAGGAGGATCCCCTGCCCG
>JAHFSL010000339.1 GCA_023265785.1 Candidatus Coatesiibacteriota bacterium
TGCGGGGTACCCCGCTCCCACGGTGACCAGTGTGGCGAGCGGAACCCAGTATTTCTGGAACGCCGGGCCGACCTTCAATCCGGGCAGTACGTTCACCTTCACGGTGACCGGAACGATCGGGGTGGTCTGCGTTCCGACGCAGGTATCCAACACGGCATGGATCTCCGGGAGCACGGACTGCGGCGGATTCATGTCGGGCCAGCTTTCCAACGGCGCCGGCGCCCTGGTTTCACCCGCGGCGCCGGGGGTCCTGGTGTCCATCTCTGAAACTCCCGCGGCGCCCGGGATTGGCGCCCCCGTCACCTGGCGGGTCGTTGTGGCGAACACGGGCACGGACACCGTGACCTCGCTGACCGTCGTGGATACGGTCTCGCCCCTGCTGGTCAATCCGGTGGCTGACCAGCCCGCGGCCTTCCCCGCACCCACCCTTGCAGGAGTGCCGGGAGGGACCGTCTTCACCTGGTCGGCAGGGTCGCTCTCGCTGGCGCCGGGAGACGTGTACACCTTTACGATCACCGGCCAGGCCGGAATCACCTGCGTCCCCGCGGTGATGTCCTCAACTGCCAGCGCGCAATTCGTCGTCGGATGCGGCGGTTCCTTCGTGACGACGGGCACGGCGGCGGGATCCGTCATCCAGCCGGCCTTCACCGGACTGGTCTCCGCGCTGGTCCAGTCACCGGCCGCGCCGACGACGGGCTCGTCTGTGACATACGCCATCATCGTCACCAATACGGGAACGGCCACGGTGGCCGGGCTGACCGTCACGGACACGATCGGCGCGCAGGTGACGGGGTCCACGGGGGACCAGCCGGCGGGATTCGGGGCGGCGATTGTGACGGACATCGGGACGGGGACGCGGTATGCGTGGAGCAACGCGGGATTCCCGGTCCTGCCGGGCCAGTCCTACACCTTCACGATCACGGGCACCGTGGGAGTCGCGTGCGCGCCGGTGACGGTGTCCGATACGGCGTATGTGACCGGACGAACTTCCTGCGCGCCCTTCCCGCAATTCACCGGCGCAGTCGGGTTCGCACTGGCGCCTCCGGCGACGACCGTGGCGGTGGCCGTGACCCAGGCGACGACGGGTGGCATCGGGAGTGTTATTTCCTACCGGCTCGTGGCGACCAATACCGGGACGGCGACGCTTACCACGCTGACTCTCGTGGATACCATCGAACCCGCGGTGGTGGGGGCAACCGCGAGCGAGCCGTCAGGCTTCCCAGCGCCGATCATGACCGGAGGGGCCGCGGCGACACGGTTTGAGTGGACCAGCGGGGCGGGCTTCTCACTCCTTCCCGGCGCCGCTCTGACCTTCACCATTACAGGCCAAGTGGGGCTGGTCTGCGCGGCGACGCAGGTGTCCAACACGGCCTATGTGGCGGGCGGGAGCGCCTGCGCGCAGGCCGGGGCGCTCTCCAGCCCGGCGATCGGCATCCTGGTCCAGCCCCCGGTGTCGGCGTTGACTGCCGTGTTGGTTCAGACCCCGGCGGTGCCGGCCACTGGGAGTTCCGTGACGTACGCCATCGTCGTTACGAACTCGGGCACGGCGACAATGACCGGCCTCACGGTGACGGATACGATTGCGGCCCAGGTGACGGGATCGGTGGGTGACCAGCCGGCCGGATTCGGAGCGGCCACCGTGACCGATGTGGGCACCGGGACCCGGTACGCGTGGAGCAACGCGGGATTCCCGGTCCTGCCAGGCCAGTCCTACACCTTCACGATCACGGGAATCGTGGGGGTCGCCTGTGCGCCGGTCACGGTCTCCGGCACGGCCTATGTGATGGGCCAGACCGCCTGCGGGGTCCTGGCGCAGGTCACGGGTCCCGTCGGGTTTGCGCTGGTCCCGACCGCGGCCAACCTGTCCGTGGCGCTGACCCAGACCCCGGCGGCCCCGGGTATAGGCGCCGCCGTGACCTATCGTGTGGTGGTCACCAATACGGGTGGGGCAACGCTGACGGCGCTGAGCCTGACCGACACCATCGCGGCGGCCGTGGTGAGCGCGACGGCGGCCGAGCCGGCGGGCTTCCCAACCCCGGTGGTTACGGGCGGGGTCTCGGCCACCCGGTTTGATTGGGTCAGCGGGGCGGGCTTCTCGTTCCCCCCCAACGCCACATTGACCTTCACGATTTCGGGCCAGGTGGGACTGGTGTGCGCCGCCGTGCCGGTGTCGGTAACGGCATTTGTGACCGGGGCGACGTCCTGTTCGGTACCCGCGTCGGCGACGCTGATGATCTCCAACCCGACGGGCTGGACGGTCCAGCCGCCGGTCTCCTCGCTTGCCACACTCCTGGTCCAGGCGCCTGCATTGCCGGTCAGCGGGGGACCCATCACCTACCGCATCATCGTCACGAATACGGGTACCGCCACAGTGACGGGCCTCACGGTGACGGATACGATTGCGGCGCAGGTGACGGGATCGGTGGGTGACCAGCCGGCCGGATTCGGAGCGGCCACCGTGACCGATGTGGGCACCGGGACCCGGTACGCGTGGAGCAACGCGGGATTCCCGGTCCTGCCAGGCCAGTCCTACACCTTCACGATCACCGGAATCGTGGGGGTCGCCTGTGCGCCGGTCGCGGTCTCCGGCACGGCCTATGTGACCGGCGTGTCAGCCTGCATGGCGCTCGCCCAGCCCACGGGCCCGGTTGGATTTGCGCTGGCCGGAGCCGGGTCATTTGTTGCCACCCTGAATCTGACCCGATCACCGGCCGGCGGCACGGTCAATCCCGGGGACCCGCTGACCTACTGGTTGACGGTCCGGAATACGGGCACCGCAACCATCACCGACTGGCTCATCACGGACACTATCTCGGCACAGGTGGCACCCACGGCCCAGCAGGCTCCCGCCGGGCTGGCCTGGAACGGGTCGTTCGGGCCGGTGATGGCGTGGGCGGGCGTCCTGCCGCTGGCCCCCAACGGCTCCTTCACCCTCACCGTCAGCGGCCAGCCCATTTGCGCCGCCGGGAGCGGTTCCACGACGGTCTGGGTCCAGGGCAGCACGGCCTGTGGATCGGCCGTTGCCGGGCCCGTGGTGGACGGGTTCGCCATCCCGGCTCCCGGGTCGCTGGGCGCCTCGCTGGTGGCCTCCGCTCCAGTGACGGTCTCGGTGGGCCAGGTGTTCCAAGTGAGGGTTACCGCGACGAACACCGGGGCGGCGCCGCTGACCGGCCTGTCGGCAACCGGCTACGCCACACCGGGCGGCGCGTCGGTCTCCACGCCTGCATCGCCGAACCCCGGGGCTCCCCTGGTGCTGGCGGGAGCGGCGCAGGTGGTCTTCACCTGGACGTATACCGCCCTGGCCCCCGGAACGGCGGTGTTCACCCTCACCGTGACCGGATCCCAGTGCGTGGCCACGCCTCTTGCCGGCGCAGGGACCGTGGCCGTGACGGTTCAATCCGCGGCGACGCTCTTTGGCCAGGCCGTGTCATATCCTTCATCGACGGCGGTTGGAGGAAGCTTCTGGGTCGAGTTCACGGTGACGAATGCGGGCCAGGCGGCCGTGGCGGGCTTTGCCGTGGGCGCTCCCGGCATCGCGGGCGGCGCGATCCAGATCCTGCCCGGACCGGTAGTGCCCGGGTCGCTCGCGGGCGGAGCGTTCGTCACCCTGACCTATACCTTCACCGGTACCTCAGCCGGGCCGGTGACCGTGACGCTGACGGCAACGGGCACGGATGCCAACTCCGGGACCGCGGTGGGCACCGGTCCCAGGGCCGCGCCCGTGGTGACCATCCTGGGGCCGCCCGGGTTGAGCGGGACCCTCTGGGCCGTGCCAGCCGTCG
>JAHFSL010000340.1 GCA_023265785.1 Candidatus Coatesiibacteriota bacterium
ACGCACCGGCCGTACTGGGGAAGCTGTTTGCCCTTCATGATGCCCGGGTACGCCCGGAACTGGCGACGCACCTCCTTGACGACAAAAAACGCGGCGCGCCCGACGGCCTTGAGCATGAAGGCCGAGAAGAGGAACGGGACGGCGCCGCCGATCAGCAGGCCGATGAAGATCCGGGGATCGTTGACCTGGATGCCGATCTCGTTCAACTGCGCCGCGTCCAGGAATGACCGGAACAGGGAGATGGCGGCGATGACCGCGGTGGAGATGGCCAGGCCCTTGGTGAGTGCCTTGGTGGTATTGCCGATCGCGTCCATCCAGGAGAGGGCCCGGCTGGCCGTGGCGTTCCGGACGCCCGACATCTCGAAGATCCCGTGGGCGTTGTCCGTGATGGGGCCAAAGGTGTCCATGGCCAGGATATACCCGGTCGTGGCCAGCAGGCCCAGTCCCGCCAGCGAGATGGCGTAGGAGGCCAGCGCGAGGCTTTCGGGGAACAGGGAAATCGAGACGAAGATGGTCCCGGCGATCACCACGATGGCCCAGACCGATGACTCCATCCCCTCGGCCATCCCCGTGATGAGCATGGGCGCCGGGCCGGAGTGCGTCGCCTCGGCCGTGTCCTGGACCGGCCGGTGCTTGGGGTGGACGAAATAGTTCGTGAGCCAGAGCGTCACGACGGCCAGCACGAGCCCCGACACGCCCGCCGCGGCAAACCGGTAGTCGGGCAGGCCCGTCAGGGGGTCCAGCAGGTAGTACTTGTTCACGAGGAAGATTCCAAGCGCGGCCGTCATCGCCGCCACCGCGAACCCGATGTTGATCGGTCGCATCGGATCGCCGAGTTTCCCGTCGCCCGGCCGGACGGCCCATACGCCAAAGATGGAGGCGACGACGCCCACGGCGCGAACCAGCAGGGCAAAGAGCACGAGGTTCAGCGCCAGCCGGGGCGCGAGGAGCTTGTAGTGGCTCGTAATGCCCGGGTCCAGCTGGATGGCCGCGGCCAGGATGATGGCGGCCACCAGCGTGACCTCGTAGGATTCGAAGACGTCGGCGGCCATCCCGGCGCAGTCACCGACATTGTCACCCACATTGTCGGCAATGGTCGCCGCGTTGCGCGGGTCGTCCTCGGGAATCCCCTTCTCGACCTTGCCCACCAGGTCCGCCCCGACATCGGCGGCCTTGGTATAGATGCCGCCGCCCACCAGCATGAAGAGCGCCACCAGCGATCCGCCAAACCCGAACCCGACGAGGATCTTCATGGCATCTTCGCGGAACACGAGGAAGATGAGGGTGGCGCCGAGCAGGCCGAACCCCACCGTGAACATGCCGGACACCGTGCCCGCGTCGAACGCCAGCTTCATGGCGCGGGCCGGGCTGGTCAGGGCCAGATGCGCCGCCCGGACGTTGCCGCGCACGGCGAGCATCATGCCCACCACGCCCGCGCCGTAGGATGCCGCACACCCGGCCAGGAAGGCGCCGGCCACGCCCAGAGCCATCCGGACCCGATTGGGATCGTCCGCATAGACGTGCCAGTAGAGATAGAAGAGAATCGCCGCGATGGCGGCGACGAACCAGATCATGACGCTCAACTGGCGGCGCAGGTAGGCCATGGCGCCCTCGCGAATCGCGCGCGCCACCACACGCATCTTGTCGCCGCCCGGGTTCGCCGTGCGCACCTTGAACGCGAGCCAGACGCCGTACGCGAGCGCCAGCCCCGCCGAAGCCAGCACCCACCAGAGCAACTGGAGGTCCAGCCCGACCAGGGGCGGCAGGACAATCCGTGCTTCATTCATGTTGTGGTGTCGGTTCCTCCCGGCCCGTCAACGCCATCGTCCACTCCCGCGCCAGCGCGTCCACGCGCCGCAACCGGGCGTTGAGGCCCCAATAACTTAGCACGGAGGGCGCGCCGATCACCAGCGCGCCCCCGAGGCTGACGCCCGCCAGCTCCTCGCCCCCCCGTCCGGCCAGCAGGCCGTACCCGGCGATCCCGCCCAGAAGGACCGGCAGAACGCATCCGGCCCGCAGAGCCCCCCGGGCCGATGCCGCCAGCTTGCGCCGGGTCCCGAACAGCTCCCGCTCGAAGGCCAGCCGGGTCTCAAGGTCCACCGCCATGGTGGCTTCCGCCCCGCGGCCGGCCGCCACGGGATCGAGCCGGTTCCCCAACGCGGCCAGCTCGTGCGACCGCATCCAGGACCGGACCCCGCCGATCACCCCGGCGATCGCGCCCACGAAGGAGAGCGAGGCCACCCAGTCCGGGCCCGGATGCCGGCCCGCCAGGACCAGCCCCGCGTAGGCGCCGCCGGCGAGCCCCATGGTGCTCCAGCCCCAGAGTCCCCTCCGGGCCTGCGCGGCGGCATCCCGGGCAAAGGCCGCCGCCTCCCGGGCCAGCGGCACCGGCAGTTCGGCGGGCGCCACCGCAATCGGCTCGTCCGCCGCCGCCCGCCCCACCGCCAGCAGGGCGGCCAGCATCACCACCCGGTCCCACCCCGCGGCCATCCATGGATTATCGCCATTCACCGTGAAGGCGACAAGCCTGTCGGCGGGCATATACTAGAGGCGATGCGTCACGCGCGGATCGCGCTGGTCAACCCCCCGCACAGTCTCGAGGAACGCTACGGCCGATTCAAGGGCGTGGGCAACACCATGCCCTCCCTGGGCCTGCTCGGGCTCGCCGCGATCCTGCGCGAGACCGGGTTCACCGTGGCGGTCGTGGACGCCCCCGCCCGCGGCATGGGGTATGACGCCACCATCGCCGAGACCGTGGAGTTTGCGCCCGATGCAGTGGGCATGACAGCCTTCACGCCATCCATCTTTAATGCGGTCAAGACAGCCGACCTCCTCAAGGCCGCCCGGCCCGGCCTACCGGTCGTCCTCGGCGGTCCCCACCTGGCGGCCGCGCCCGTGGAGACCATGAAGCGGTTCGCCGGCTTCGATGTCGGCTGTGTCGGCGAGGCTGACCATGTCATTGCGGCCCTGTTCGACGCCCTGACCGGGGGCGGCGACCTGAAGGCCGTCCCCGGCCTGCTCATTCGCGAGGACGCGGAGATCGTGTCCACGGGCCGGCCGCCGCTGTTCCGCAACCTGGACCACCTGCCCTTCCCGGCCTGGGACCTCCTGCCCGGGTTCCCCGGTGGCTACCGGCCGGCCGCCCACACCTACCGGCGGCTTCCCGCCGCCACCATGTTCACCTCGCGCGGGTGTCCCGAGCAGTGCACCTTCTGCGACCGCGGGGTGTTCGGCAATTCCATCCGGGCCTTCTCCGCCGGGTATGTCGTGGACCAGATCGAGTACCTGATCCGCCGGTTCGGAATTCGCGACCTCACGATCTACGACGACATCTTCCCGCTCCTGAAGCCCCGCCTTTTTGAAATCTGTGAAACCATCCAACGCCGGGGGCTGGACCTCACCTGGTCCTGCAATTCCCGGGTCAACCTGGTGGATGCCGCGGTCCTCAAGGCCATGCGCGCCGCCGGCTGTTACCAGATCGGGTACGGCATCGAGTCGGGCGACCAGGCCATTCTGGACCACATCTCCAAGCGCGTCCGGCTCGAGCAGGTGGAAGAGGCGGTGCGGCTGACCGATGAGGCCGGGATCCGGGCCAAGGGCTTCTTCATCCTGGGCCACCCGGGCGAGACCCCCGCCAGCGTGCGGCGGACGATTGATTTTGCCAAGCGACTGCGGCTCTCCGACTACCAGACCTGCCTGTTCACGCCGTTCCCCGGCACCGAGGCCCATGCCGAGGCCAAGACCTACGGCGCCTTCGATGACGACTGGCGTTCCATGAAC
>JAHFSL010000341.1 GCA_023265785.1 Candidatus Coatesiibacteriota bacterium
GAGCACGATGCAGCAGGAGGCCGCCAAAGGCTTCCGGTTTACCGCCAAGCGCACGATGATGATCGCGCAGACGCTCTACGAGGGCGTGGACCTGGGGGCGGGCAGTCGCGAGGGACTGATCTCCTACATGCGCACCGACTCGGTGCGGGTGTCCGCCGAGGCGCAGGCCGAGGCCCGGCAAGTGCTGGCCGCCCTTTATGGCCCGGAGATCCTGCCGGCCGAGCCGCCGGTCTACAAGGGCCGGTCGGGGGCGCAGGACGCGCATGAGGCCATCCGGCCCTCCTCGGCGGCCCGTGATCCCGAGTCAGTCAAGGCGCACCTCACCCCCGACCAGTACCGGCTCTATCGCCTCATCTGGCAGAGGTTCCTGGCCAGCCAGTCGGCGCCCGCCATCCTGGAGCAGACGGCGGTGGATGTGGAGGCCGGCCCCGGCCTCCTCCGCGCCAACGGCACGGTCGTCAAGTTCGCCGGATTCATGTCCCTCTACAAGGAGGCCAAGGAGGAGGACGAGGCGCCGGATGAATCCGAAACCGGGACCCTGCCCGCCGGGCTGGAAGCCGGCCAGATGCTCTCCATGCCGGAGATCAAGCCCATCCAGCACTTCACCCAGCCGCCGCCGCGGTTCACCGATGCCTCGCTGGTCAAGTCGCTGGAAGAAGAGGGCATCGGCCGGCCCAGCACCTACGCGCCCATCATCAGCACCATCCTGGACCGGGGCTATGTGGAGCGGCGCGAGGGAAGGTTTTTCCCCACGGACCTGGGGAAACTCGTCAACGACCTGCTGGTCCAGCACTTCGAGGATGTCATCAATGTCCGGTTCACCGCCCTGATGGAGGGCCGGCTCGACGAGATCGAGGCGGGGACTGTGGCATGGTCCGAAGTCCTCCGGGTTTTCCACGAGCCCTTCGCGGCGGACATGGAAAAAGCCAAGGTTGAGATGCGCAATGTGAAGGCCGAGATGGAGACCATCACGGACCTCCTCTGCGAAAAGTGCGGCAAGCCGATGATGATCCGGTGGGGCCGCCACGGGAAGTTCCTCGCCTGTACCGGGTACCCGGAATGCAAGAACGCCAAGTCGTTCGAACAGGACGCCGCGGGCGTCATCAAGATCCAGGTCCCCGAGGCGACCGAGGAGAAGTGCCCGACGTGCGGCAACAACATGGTGATCCGGTCGGGCCGGTTCGGCAAGTTCCTCGCGTGCGAGAAGTACCCGGAGTGCAAGACCACCCGGTCCATCCCCCTCGACTTCAACTGCCCCAAGCCGGGGTGCGGCGGCCGGCTGGTCAGCCGCCGGTCGCGCAAGGGCCGCTCCTTCATCGGGTGCAACAACTACCCCAAGTGTGACTTCGTGACCTGGAACATCCCGGTCAAGGAGCCGTGCCCGAAGTGCGGGTCGCCGTTCCTGACCGAGCGCAAACTGAAGATGGTCCGCCGGCTGGCCTGCGTGGTGGAGGGCTGTGGCTACGAGTTGGAGGAATCATCGGACCCGGGGGCCACGGCCGCCCTGGCGGCGACCGCGGCCGCCGCCGCCGGGGGCGGCACCGTCCCGCCCGGCGAAACCCCACCGGAGACGCTCTGACCGCCCCATGGATTGGCATGGCAAAGCAGTGAACAAAGCGTGCATATGGAATATTTGCGTAGTAAATATCAAATCTGTCTTATTGTGAAAATCGTGAACAGGCCATGAAGAAAAAGTATTCGATCGATAATGCCAAGTCACGACTGAGGGAAATTGTCCGATTGGTGACGCAAGGGCAATCAGTTGTAATTACTGACGGAGGGATGCCTGTAGCCTGCGTAACAGGCATCGATCAATCCGGTGGACTTGATGCGCGCATTCGGATGCTGGAAAAACGAGGTGAAATTCTTGGTTACCCGCTCGCTGACCCGCGACGGATTAGGACTATTGCCAGGCGGCGCGGTGCAGTGAGTCGTTTTCTCCAGTCCCGCAACCGCTCCTTCTGAAGGAGACTCATGGCTAGTACTGTCCGGGTTCGTGTCGCGCCCAGCCCCACCGGGGCGCCGCACATCGGCACCCTGCGGGTGGCGCTGTTCAATTACCTTTTCGCCCGCCACACGCCGGGTGGTATTTTTGTCCTGCGCATTGATGACACGGATGAGGCCCGGTCCAAGCCGGAGCATGTGGAGGAGATCAAGGAATCACTCCGCTGGCTCGGACTGGAATGGGACGAGGGGCCGGATGCCGGGGGGCCGTATGCGCCTTATGTCCAGTCCCAGCGGATGGCGCGGTACAAGGAGGTGGCCGACCGGCTCCTGGCCGAGGGCAAGGCCTTTCCCTGCTGGTGCAGTGCGGAGGAGCTGGAGGCCAAGCGGCAGGCGGCGGCCCGGCAGAAGCTGGCGCCCCGGTACGACGGGAACTGCCTGAACCTGACGGACGCTCAGCGCGCGGCCTACCAGGCGGAAGGGCGCCGGGCGGCCCTGCGGTTCCGCCTGCCCGACGGGCCACCCATCGTGCTGGACGACCTGATTCGGGGCCATATTGAATTCCCCCGGGACATGCTGGATCACTTCATCATCGTTCGGTCCGACGGCAAACCGGTCTACAACTTCGTCTCGGCGATTGATGAGGTCGACCACCATATTTCTCATGTCATCCGGGGCGATGACCACCTCTCCAATACCCCCAAGCAGATGCTGATCGCGCAGGCACTCGGCTTCGTGGTGCCGCACTATGCCCACCTGCCGATGATCCTGGGGATGGACAAGGCCCGGCTGTCCAAACGGCACGGCGCGCAGGGGGTGCTGGACCTGCGCGACGAGGGGTTCCTCAAGGAAACGGTCCTGAACTTCCTGGTCCTGCTGGGCTGGTCGTACAACGACAAGGATGAGATCTTCACCAAGGCCGACCTCATCGAGAAGTTCTCGCTCGAACGGGTGGGGAAGGCGCCCGCCGTGTTCGATGAGGCCAAACTCCTCTGGATGAACGGCCAATATTTGCGCAAGGCCCCCGTGGCGGAAGTGGACGCGGACCTCACGCGGCGCCTCGAGGCCGCCTACGGCGAGGCGGCGCGCCGGGACGCCGCCTACACCGGCCGGGTGATCGCCCTCCTGCGGGACGGGCTCAAGACCCTCGACGAGATCGTGGATCAGGCCGGATTCTTCTTTGCTGATCCGATGGCGTGGGACGACGACGCCAAGGCCAAGCTCGCCGGTTGGCCGAGAGGAAAAGAAATCCTGGAGGCGGTCATCGCCCTGATCGAGAAGGCCGACCTCTTCACCCCCGAGGCACTGGAAATTACATTTCGTGCGGGGGCGGAGGCCATGAGTCTCAAGTTCAAGGATTTCGTCCACCCCACCCGGTTCGCGACGACCGGGCGAACCTCCGGACCATCCCTGTTCCACCTGCTCGAAGTCCTTGGCCGCGACCGGTGCCTGGCCCGGCTCCGGGCGGCCCCTGCGTTTCCGTCCCCGGCCTGACTGGAAACGACCAGCCGATGACGGGGAAAATGCGGCGCACCGTCCTGCTCGTTCTGGTCCTCGCGCCCGGCCTGGCGCGCCTCGGGTGGGGCTGGACGGATGATGAGGGGTTGGTAATGACTTCCACTGAGCCGGATGCCACCCATGACCCGTCGTGGCTTCGCCAGCGGGCCTACGCCGCGGCGGGGGTGGGGTTCCAGAGTCTACTTGCAGGGGCAACGTACCCTTCAACCGGAGCCTTCACCGGTCGCAGGCCGATCAGCTTCCGCGTCGATTGGGTTCGGCAGGAAAGCGAAAATGTTCGTCGCTACCCCTACACCAACTGGAGGTGCCTCGACTAC
>JAHFSL010000342.1 GCA_023265785.1 Candidatus Coatesiibacteriota bacterium
GATGCGGTCTGGCAGGTCATGGCGCGCGGCCTCAAGGAGGGGAGTGGCGGGCGGCACCTCATCAGTTATCACGGCGACTGGAGCAGTTCCTCCTCCGAGTGGTACCACGGCGCCGACTGGCTCGACTTCAACACCATCCAGTCGGGTCACACCCACGAATCCGATAATTATGCGTTGGTCAGTGTAGACCGATCCCTCTCGCCCGCCAAGCCGACCGTGGACATCGAGCCGTCCTACGAGAACCACCCCGTGGGCGGCCTGCTCCCCATTGATGCCCACAAGGTGCGCGCGCAGGCCTGGACGGCGATGCTGGCCGGGGCGGCGGGTCACGGTTATGGCGCGCTCGATCTGTTCTGTTTCCTGAAGGATGTTGATGGCCCGTTTCCGCGCGGCGGGGGCGGCTGGAGGGAGCCGGCGTTCCAGCACTGGCGCACGGCCCTTGGCTATGCGGGCGCCACCCAGATGGGCATCATGCGCCGGTTCTTCGAGTCCCGGCCGTGGTACACGCTGGTGCCGAACCAGTCCCTCCTGCAATCGGCCAAGGGGGAGGGCATCCATCGCCGGGTGGCGGCGCGGGCGGCGGATGGGAGGTTCATGATCGCCTACCTGCCCGAGGGTGGGTCCGTCACCATGCGGGGGCTGGACGGTCTCTCCGGTTTGCACATGGTGGCCTCCTGGTTTGACCCACGCACCGGGGCCTGGAAGGAAATCGAGCAATGCGACAGGGTTCTTTCCCGGAGCTTCGAGGCTCCCTCCTCCGGCGAAAAGGAGGACTGGGTGCTGGTGCTGGACTCCCGGGAGTAGCCGGATGAGTGCCGGGGTCCGGCCGGACTCTGCCGCCGCCCGGTGGCTTGCCAAGGAGGTGCTGGCCACCCGCCTGCTGGACGATTTCAGAAACCCGGCGAACTGGACGGCATTCACGACGGGCGCTCCCGAGGTCGTGGACGGGAGAACCAATCAGAAGATCGGCGACCGGGAGGGCGCCGTCGCCGTCCTGTCATTTCCGACGGCGGGTGGCCGGGAAGGCCGCCCGGCCCTGCGGATGCGCTTGCCGGCCCGGCTGGAGGGGCCGGGACCGGCGAACGGGCGCGGCTGGGGTAGCGCGGGCGTGCGCCGGGCCTTCGCGGGCGAGGACTGGCGGGCCTCCAACCGGATCGCCCTCTGGATCCGCCCCGACTGCCCGGGGCATCTCGTCGTGGCGCTGGAACTGCGCCTGGCGAACGAAGGCGGGGAGAAGCTCCCCGCGGCGTTCGGGCAGGAGGGCGAGACGACGGTCGTGCTCCGGAACCACGAATGGAACCAGGTTGTCTGGGAGATCAGCAATGTGGCCCGCGATCGGGTGACCCGTTTCGAGGTTTCCGCCCTGATGTCAGGGCACGAGCCGGGCGCCGCGGCGACGCTGACCTATGACCTGGACCGGCTGGAACTGCAACAGGTCGAGCCCGACCACATCGAAGGATGGGAGGTCTGGGCGGGGCGGCTGGCCTACTGCCATGCCGGGTACCAGCCCGGCGCGGCGAAGACCGCACTGGCTTCCGGCCTGCAGGCGGGGACCTTTCGGCTGGTTGAGCAGGCCAGCGGGCAGGCGGTCCTGACCGGGCCCGTCCGGCCGGTCGCGACGCCGCTCGGGGTTTACCAATCGATGGACTTCACCGCGGTCCGGACGGAGGGGACCTATTTCCTCGAGGCCGGGGCGGCCCGGTCGCATCCCTTCCTGATCGGGGCCGACGCATGGCGGGAGTCGGTGGTCAAGGCGCTGGCCTTCCTGGCGGCGGAGCGGTGCGGGGCGGCCGTCCCGGGGGTGCACGGTGTCTGCCACGCCGACTGGACCGCGGTCCATGGGGACCGGCGGATCGTCATCAACGGGGGCTGGCATGACGCGGGGGACCTGACCCAGGGGCTCGGGAACACGGGGGAGATCGTCTATGCCCTGTTCAGCCTGGCGGAACGCCTGCGGGGCCGGGAGGAGGACCCGGAGCTCGCCGACCGGCTGGTGGGGGAGGCCCGGTGGGGCCTCGACTGGGTCCTGAAGACGGCCTTTGGCGATGGCTTCCGCAACCAGGGGTCCATCAACAGCCGCTGGACGGACGGCATCCTCGGGACCTCCGACGACATCTCGGTCACGGCCCGGAACAGTCCCATGGGGAACTTCACGGCCGCGGCGGCCGAGGCAAAAGCCGTGCGCGTCCTCAAGGGGGCGAATCCGCGACTGGCCGCGTCCTGCCTGGCCCAGGCCGAGGCGGACTGGGGGTTCGCCCGTGCGGGGATGGCGGCCGCCGCCGCGCCGGCCCCGGGCCAGCACTGGCGGGGCACCTTCGATTCGGACCATGTGGAACTGGAATTGGCGGCCGTCGGGGTCCTGGCCTCGGTGGACCTGTGGCAGGCGACGGGCAAGGCGTTCTATGCGGAAAGCGCGGCGGAATGGGCGGGGACGATCCTGGCCTCCCAGGAACGGCGGCGCCAGGACTGGGAGGTCCCGCTCCTCGGGTACTTCTACACGGGCCCGGCCCGGGACCGACTCCTGCATTACGGTCACCGGGGCCGGGAGCAGGGGCCGATCCTGGCGCTGGCCCGGTTGTGCGAGTCCTTTCCGGATCATCCCGACTGGATGAAATGGTACACGGCGATCGCGTTGTACGGCGAGTACCTCAAGGCGGCGGCGCATTTCACGGAACCGTTCGGCGTCCTGCCCGCCTCGGTGTACCGGGAGGACGAGGCGTTGACCGTGCCGGCGGAGCGCCAGGAATCCTTTCGCCGCCAGGTCCGGAACGGGGTCCCGCTTGGCCGCGGACATTACCTGAGGCGGTTCCCTGTCTGGATGAATTACCGCGGGCATTTCGGGACCGTCCTGCCGCAGGCCCAGGCCCTGCTGGCCGCCGCCCATGTGCGGGGGGATCTCGACGCCGTCCGGCTGGCCCAGCGCCAGGCCGAGTGGATCCTCGGCCGCAACCCCTTCGCCCAGAGCACGATGGTCGGCGTGGGCCATGATTTCACCCCCCTCTACGGGCCCCTGTGCGGTGACCTGGAAGGCGCCCTGCCGGTGGGGTTTCAGACCCGCGGCGACCGGGATGTTCCCTACTGGCCCGTGCAGAGCACCTGGACCTACAAGGAAGTGTGGGTGCATCCCGTGGCGCGCTGGGTCTGGCTCATGCGCGATCTGGCGGGGCCGGCGCTGGTCGAGGGGCACGCCGACGCGGAGGTGGAGTTCCTCCCCGAGGGTGGCCATTCGGACGCCACCCGGCGGGTGGTGCCTCGTCAGGGCCGTTTTCGCGTGATGCTGCCGGAAGGGCGGTATCGGGTTCGCTCCGGCCCGCATGAGGAGATCCGGAACTTTCTGCCCGCCGGCACCCATAGGATGGAACTGCGTGCCGACCGGGCGGTGAGATTCATGGTGACCGCTGGGGGATCGGGTCCGGACGAGGTGCGAATCACGGTGAGCGCCCGGGGCGCGGGTGCCCACCGGTTCAGCGTCCGAACGGATAATCTCCTGCTTGACGCGGCGGAGCAGGAATTGGTCCTGACCCGAGGCCGGGAGAGCACTGTGGAATGGGTCGGTCGCATCCAGGTCCCGGAAACCCCCTGGGTGGCGGTCATCCATGCCGATGGAGATCTGGCGACCCGTCAGGAACTCATGGGCTCGTCCGGAGAGCATTCCCAGTCCTGATCAGCTGTCATGTGATGATGGGCACGATGAAGGAAACTGGGGTTCTCTGACGATGCATGGACCACGAACCAGCCTTCTGGAGCGGGAGCAATTGGCTGCGGCGATCACATCGAA
>JAHFSL010000343.1 GCA_023265785.1 Candidatus Coatesiibacteriota bacterium
CCGATCGAGGGCCGAGACCTCGAAGGGGAGGCGTGGGCAGGCCTCGCCCGCAGGTCCCTGGCAAGCGGCTGGGAGGGGGATGACGATCGCTACTACGACGACCTCCAGTAGGCGGGGCGACATGGGTATTCGCCTCCGGGATTGATTCCCCGTAAACGACATTGAGTCGCCGCTGGAAACCGACCAACGGTGCCGCGTCGGCCGGGTTCTGGCTTGTGTGGCGCTCCTACTGTCCGTCGCCGGGTGTCCGCGCGTCCGTCCGGGTGCCGGCATGATCCTGCTACAGTCCCGGGCGTGACGCGCCGACGGCAGATCGCGGGGATCGTGCTGGCCGTGGCCCTGGGCGCGGGGAGCGCCGTGGGGCTCGCCGCTGACGTGGCCCCGCCGACGGAATCAGCGGCAGCCCGCGACGCCCGGATGGGCTGGTGGCGCGAGGCCAAGTTCGGATGTTTTGTCCACTGGGGGCTCTACGCGGTCCCCGCGGGCCGGTGGCAGGGCCAGACCGTGGGCGGCATCGGCGAGTGGATCATGCAGAACAAAAAAATCCCCGTGACCGAGTACGCGGCGTTCGCCGGCCGGTTCAATCCGGTCAAGTTCGACCCCGACGGCTGGGCCCGGCTCGCCCGGGACGCCGGCATGAAGTACGTCGTGATCACGTCCAAGCACCACGACGGGTTCGCCCTCTTCCACTCGCACGCCAGCGGCTACAACGTGGTCGATGCCACGCCGTTCAAACGCGACATCATCCGGGAGCTGGGCGACGCGTGCCGGCGGCAGGGCCTCAAGTTCGGCGTCTACTACTCGCAGGCGCAGGACTGGCACCACGCGGGCGGCGCGGCCATCGGCGGTCACTGGGATCCCCGGCAGGACGGGGACATGGACGCCTACCTGCGCGCGGTCGCGGTGCCGCAGGTCCGTGAGCTGTTGACCGGATACGACCCCGCGATCCTCTGGTGGGACACCCCGGAGGGGATGACCAAAGAGCGCGCCGCGCCGTTCGTCCCGCTGCTCGCGCTGCGGCCGGGCCTGATCACCAACAACCGTCTGGGTGGCGGCGTCGCGGGGGACACGGAAACGCCGGAACAGGAGATCCCGGCGACCGGGTTGGGCGGCCGCGACTGGGAAACCTGCATGACGATCAACGACACCTGGGGCTTCAAGCAGGACGACCACAATTGGAAGCCGGCCGCTGCGCTGCTGCACAACCTCGTGGACATCGCCAGCAAGGGCGGCAACTACCTGCTCAACGTCGGGCCGGACGCGGAAGGTGTGATCCCGCCGCCGTGCGCCGAGAGGCTCCGCGCCATCGGGGCGTGGCTCACCACCAACGGCGAGGCGGTGTACGGCACGACCGCGGGCCCGTTCCGGAGACTGCCCTGGGGCCGGTGCACGGCGAAGCCCGGCAGGCTCTTCCTGCATGTCTTCGACTGGCCGGCTGATGGCAAGCTGGTCGTGCCCGGGCTCATGAGCCGGGTCACGAAGGCGTGGAGCCTGGCCGACCCGGCCAAGGCCCTCCCGGTGACCCGCGGCGCCGACGGGTGGACGGTGACCGTCCCCGCCGCCGCGCCCGACCCGGTGGATGCCGTTGTCGTCCTCGCGCTCGACGGCGTCCCGCTCGTGGAGCCACCGCGGATCCGTGCCGAACAGGACGGGAGCATGCGGCTCGCGGCGGTGGATGCGGAGGTGCACGGTGGGCACGCCCGGTATGAGTCCGGGGGGGGGAAGGACAACATCGGGTACTGGACCACCGTCGACGATTGGGTCGAGTGGGCGTTGGAGGTCGGGAAGTCCGGTGTCTACACGGTTGAGATCTCCTACGCCTGCGAGCAGGGGACCGGCGGCGCAACGTTCGCGCTGACAGCCCCAGGTGCCCGCCTGACCGGCACCGTCCGGGAGACCGGCTCCTGGACCACGTTTATCAAGGAACCGCTCGGGTCAATGCAGCTCGTCGCCGGGCGACAGCGGATCGCGGTCCGGCCCCGCTCGATGCCCCGCTCCGCGGTCATGAATCTCAAGGCCGTGCGCCTGGCGCCGGTGCGGGAGCATGCCGGCTCCACGGGCCCGTGAACGGCGGTCACCGTCCTTCCCGCCGCCGGGGCGGGCTCGGGCGGCTGGTGCGATTGGGTCCTTGTGGCGCGGGGCCTTGTCTGTGTAGGATGTTTGTGTAGCAGGACTCCGGGAGGTGACATGCCGACAAACCTGGCGATTGATGATGCACTGCTCGGCGAGGCCCAGCGCATTGGCGGCCGGAAGACCAAGCGCGAGACCGTCAATCAGGCGCTGGCGGAATTCGTTCAGCGCCGCAAGCGAAGGGAACTCGTCAGGTTATTCGGCACGATCGACTATGATCCCGCATACGATTACAAGGCCGCCCGCCGTCGCCGGTGATCCTGCTCGACACGTCCGTCCTCTCGGCGGCCTTTCGTCGGCGGCACGCCGGGCGAGCGCCGGTTCCTCCCGAAGTGGCCGCCTTGCGCAGGATCCTGGCGGCTGAAACGCCCGTGATGATGCCCGGCGTTGTCTTGCAGGAGGTGCTCTCCGGAATCAGGCGCGACGCGCGCAAGGTCGAGTTGCGGGACAACCTCGAGGGCATCCCGGTGTTACTGGCGGCTCGCCAGGATCACGAGGCGGCGGCGGACATCATGACGAAATGCGCCGCGGGCGGAGTGGCTGCGACCGCCGTTGACTGTCTGATTGCCGCCCAATGCATCGCCGTTCACGCGGAACTCCTGACGCTCGACCTCGACTTCAGCCGGATCGCCACGCGCTGTGATCTCCGGCTGCACCGGCTGTGAGCGGGGTTCCCGACCTGCCTCCCGTGGCGACCGGCCCGTTCTCCCCGACCTGGGAATCGCTGCGGACATACCAGGTGCCCGCGTGGTTCCGGGACGCGAAACTGGGCATCTGGGCGCACTGGGGACCGCAGGCCGTGCCGATGGCGGGGGACTGGTACGCGCGGCACATGTACCAGGAAGGCCATCCGCATTTCCTCCATCACTGGCGCACGTACGGGCACCCGTCCAAGGCCGGGTGGAAGGACATCTGCCCGACCTGGAAGGCCGAGCGATTCGATCCCGCCGGGTTGCTAGAAATGTACGCCCGGGCGGGAGCGAAATACTTCGTCACGCAGGCGGTGCACCACGACAACTTCGACCTGTGGGACTCCGCCCACAACCCCTGGAATGCGGTCAAGGTGGGGCCGAAGCGGGACATCGTGGGGGGGTGGCGGGACGCGGCCCGGGCGCTGGGACTCAAGTTCGGGGTGACCGAACATCTGGGGGCGTCATTCAGTTGGTGGCGCGGCAACAAGGGCGCCGACACGAGCGGCCCGTATGCCGGGGTTCCGTATGACGGGAATGACCCCGCGTTCGCGGATTTTTACCACCGGAACCAGGGCCACAAGGACACGTGGCTGACCGAGAACCCCGCGTGGCACGCCCACTGGTTCAGCCGGATCAAGGACCTGGTGGACCGGTACGAACCGGACCTGCTCTACTCCGATTCCGGGCTGCCGTTCGACCGGGTCGGGCTCGCGCTCGTTGCGCACCTCTACAACACGAACGCGGCCCGCCACGGCGGCGTGACGCAGGCGGTGTACACCCAGAAGGACCGCAGCCCCGGGGTGTACCCGATCGGCGTGATGGATATTGAGCGCGGCCAGTCCGACGAGGCGACGCCCTACGTCTGGCAAACCGACACCACGATCGGCGACTGGTACTACGACGTGAAGCATGCGTACAAGACGCCCGCCCACGTGATCCAGATGCTGGTG
>JAHFSL010000344.1 GCA_023265785.1 Candidatus Coatesiibacteriota bacterium
GCCAACCCGGAGAGCGCCCGGAGCGCGTGCGTCTCGGTCATCGTCGTGGTCGCGATGGTCTCCTGATACATTCCGTGGGCGCGGGTCCGGGTGTCGTGCACCCCCGACCCGGGCAGGATGTCATGGAAGTGCGAGAAAAGCGTGTCCCGCCACGCCTTGGTCATGGCGTCCCGCGGATAGGCCCGTTTGGCCGCGCCCCAGGCAAAGGCCGCGGAGGCCTCTGCGTCAAAGAGCCGGCTCTCGGCCACCCGATTGCCCTTCTTGATCAGGGACTCGGAGGTGTAACAGCCGGTAAACTCCGTGTTCAGTTCACCGGTGAACACGGGAAAGTTCCCCGCCTGCGCGGCGATGGCCTCAAAACAGGCGTGCGCGGTGGAAAAGATGATGCGCGGAAAGATGGGCCAGGTCCCGTAATCCATCCCGCGCTCCAGGTCCCGCCGGGTCGGCCCGCCGCCGTGGTCCCCCACCCCGTACACGAACATCATGTCCCTGGACCCCGTGGCCGCAAGGTACTCAAACGCGAACCCCCCGAGCCCGGTCGTGATCACGCCGTTGTACCCGCGCTCGCTGTCGTTGTAGGTGAGTACCTTGGACCCATCGGGCCCCTTCCACAAGAACGCCGGCGGGCGCTTGGCCCCCAGGAACCCGGGCCGGTGGAGGTAGAGGTACTTCACCCCGCCCTGGTTGAGGTAGACCGGCACGGTTGCCGCGTGCCCAAAGGTGTCCGGCGACCAATCCACATCGAGCGCATCGGGGTCCACGCCGAGCAGGTCGTGCAGGTAACGCTTCGTGTACAGGATGTGGCGGCAGAGGCTCTCGCCGCTCACCATATTCTTGTCGGTCTCCACCCAGTGACTGGCGGTGACCTCCCACCGGCCGGCGGCGACGAGCGTCTTGATCCGCGCCAGCAGGGCGGGATCATGTTCCTCGAGGATGCGGTAGATGGCCGCCTGGCTTTGCGAAAGCTTGAACGCCGGAAAGTCGTCCATCAGCAGGGCGGCGGTATTCAATGTGTCGGAGGTGATCGCCACCGTTTCCGGCCATGACCACAGCCAGTTCATGTCAATGTGCGCATGGCCGATCAGGTGGACCGTCAGTTCCTTGGCCGGGGTGGAGAGCGGCGCGAGGATGGCCTCGGCCTCCCGCACCGCCTTCCGCATGGCTTCCGTGCCCCCATCAGCCAGCGGGCCCTTGACGGCCGCCTCGGCCTTGGCGATCAGGGCGTTCCACGCCTCCGCCCGGTCCGGGTGCGTGGCCACCACCTTGCGCGCCACCTCCAGCTCGGCGGCGATCCGCTCCGCCTCATACTGGAACCAGGACACCGGGGTGGCCACGATGCCTCCGAATGTACCACCGAAACCGGGTTACTTCGCGGTTTCGTGCTCTTTCAGGAACTCCTCGGCACGCAAGGGGCGAAAGGGCAGGCCCTCCCTGCCGTGAAAGTCACGGTTTTCCGTGACGACCGCCTCGGCGCCGGATGCTTCAGCGCATGCAGCAATGGCAGCATCCCCCGGCTTAAAGCCCATCGCGATGAATTTGGCATGGAGGTGATCCGGAATTTCCCACTCCTCCACAATCGAAACGTCGAGGACAACCAGCATGTCCCAGACCGTGCTGAACCGTGCCGGCGGAAGGTTGCGACGGACTTCATCCAGGATGGTTCTTGAAGCGAAAATCCTGTGTTCGACCTGCGTCGAGGTCAGGTATTTGAAGAGGCGAATTGAGGCTGGCGAGGTGAGCGATCCGAGTCCACCGATGTACTCATTGAAGTCAAGGACGAGAAGCAATCCGCTCCCTAGCCATTTCCTCCCGCGTGCGCTTCACGGCCTGCACGATGTCTTCCATGGTCAGATTGGCCAATCCGGGCACAGGGCCCTCGCGCTCAATACGTTCCATGAGTGCTCTGGCCCGTCTCATTCTCTCCTCAAGCGGAAGCCTGCGAATGTCGGCGGAGAGTTCCGGAAGGGATTCACTCATGAATTCATGGTAGCACCGCCCCTGACCACTGGCCCATGGCTCCGAAAATGCTCTATTTGCAATCCTGCCACCCTGAGTGGAACCCGTGGGCACGGTGGGCACTATCGTGGGCACTATGGCCCCGGCCGAGGTCCCCGCACGGGACACGGCCGTGAAAAAAGGTTAGACTTGATGGGACTTTTGGTTGGATGGGTAGGTGGCAGAGCGGCCAATTGCACCAGACTGTAAATCTGGCGGGTTACACCCTTCGGTGGTTCAAATCCACCCCTGCCCACGGTTTCATCTTTTTTCAAGGACGGTGGCACTCGTGAATTGGCTTGACCGGCTGGAACGCAGGTTTCCGCGCTTCGGCATCGCCAATCTGGTCACCTACATCGTCGCCGGGCGGTTCCTGGCCCTCCTCCTCTCGCTGGCCCGGCCGGAGTACCCGCAGTTCCTCGTCCTCGACCCGTGGGCGGTCCGCCGGGGCGAGGTGTGGCGGCTGGCCTCGTACCTGTTCCTGCCCCCGGAGATTTCCAGCGGATTTTTCGGCGGGGTCTTCGGCGCGCTCATCCAGCTCTACTTCACCTGGCTCATCGGCCGCACGCTGGAGAACACCTGGGGCGCGTTCCGGTTCACGCTCTACTACGCCATCGGGGGCGTGGGTACGGCGCTGGTCGCCGTGGCGCTGGGCACGCCCGCAACCCCGGACTATCTCGACCTCTCCCTCTTCCTCGCGTTCGCCACGGTGTTCCCGGATTTCACCGTGCTCCTGTTCTTCATCCTGCCCGTGCGGATGAAGTGGCTTGGCTGGCTCTCCGCGGTCGGCCTGCTCTGGACCTTTACGTTCCGGTCGGGACTGTCGGGCCGGATCGCGATTCTGGTGGCGTTCTCCAACTACCTCGCCTTCTTCTGGCCGGTCCTGATCGGCTGGTTCGCGACGGCCGGCCGGCGACCCGTTGCCGTTCGCTCGGTGCATGACACGGGCCCCGCTCCCGCGCCAGCGGTGGCCGCCGGGCCGGTCCACCGGTGTACCTCGTGCGGGCGGACCGAGCGGGACGATACCCGGCTGGAGTTCCGCTGGTGCAAGTGCGGCCGGTGCGGCGAGGGGCTGGAGTACTGCATGGACCACCTCGCCTCCCACCAGGGGAAGCCCGCCAATGCTTGACACCCCCCGGACCCGGCGGAGCACAATGGAGCCCGCCCCCCATGCTTGAAGCCCTGCACACCCGTCTGCTGGCGTTCCTCCTCAGGAGCCTGGACGGCACCATGGCCACCCTGACCAACTACCGCGCCCAGCTCTCCAACATGGACCTGGGGGCCGTGGAGCGGCCACATGTCCACAAGGACGACCTGACCTCCAAGATCAAACTTCTCGTCAAATTGCGGTGGGGCGTGGACCTCCTCGTTCCCGCCATGCTGTTGTTGCTCGCGGCCCAGGGACTGCAGATGTCCAACCCCACCCGGCACTTCGAAACCCGGTTGGATTACCTCAAGTCCATGTGGCCCAACTGGCTCCTGGCCAGTTCGGCCCTGACGATCAACATCATCTATCAGGTCCTCCTGCGCCGCCGGTACAACCTCAAGCCCATCGCGTATGCCCAGGTCTGGATGGACATCCTGATCTTTTCGCTGATGATCTTCAACACCGGCGGGGCGGGCAGTCCCTTTGCCTTCCTCTTTACCGTGCCCATCCTCGCGGCCGGGATGCTGCTGACCTTCCGGGCCAGCCTGGCGGCCGCGCTGACCTCCACCGCGCTGATGGCGCTCATGGGGTCGCTCCACTACAGCGGCATCCTGACTTCCAAGCG
>JAHFSL010000345.1 GCA_023265785.1 Candidatus Coatesiibacteriota bacterium
ATTTCGCGGCGAGTTGTTCCGCCATGTGCGCGCGTTCGCGGGGAATCCCGACTTCATCGCCCAGCAAATGGCGATGGCCCTTCCGGTCGCGGCGTGTGCGGCGCTGGGTGCGGGGTGGGGCGCGGCCCTTTCGGCCGTGATCGGGCTGGCCGCCGCCGTCGTGCTGGGCCTCACCGCCTCCCGGGGCGGCGCGGTTGCGGCGGCGGCCGGGCTGGCCGTAGCCGGATGGCTCACCCGGGACCGGTGGCACCACCGGCGCGGCGCCGTTGTGCTGGCCGCCACGGCGTTCGTGCTCGCGCTCGCGGGAGCCGAGGCCCTCCTTCCCCCCGACCTGACCCTGCGCGCCCGGGTCGCGGACCTGCACGCGGATGGCGGGTTCACCCGGACCCGCGGCCGGCTCTGGCTCGGGGTGGCACGGGCGGCGGCCGAACGGCCCGTGCTTGGCTGGGGACCGGAGGGCCTGCGTGATGTCTTCCTGCGCACGGTCCCCCCGGGGTGGGCCGACACCGAAGGGCTGGGGGTCACCGCGCGCAACGCCCACGACTGGCCGATCCAACTCGCCGTGACCGGCGGCGCGGCCGGGGTGCTGGCCTTCCTCTGGCTCCTGGTGGCCGCCGGCCGCAGGCCCGGCCCGGAGCCCCCCGATGCGGGACTGGCCGGGGCCGCCGTGGCCTGGCTCGTCCACAACCTCGTGAGCTTTGGCGGCGCGGCGACCGCGCCGGTGTGGTGGGCCGCCCTCGGCCTCCTGAGCGTCCGGACGAACACCTCGCGCCGTCCACCGGTGGGGTGGGTGGCCGTCCCGGCGGCGACGCTGGCGTTCCTGGCCACCGTGCGACTCACCGCCGACGCGTACGCGTACCGGGGCAATGAAATGACGCGGGCCAACCGGAACGGCCCCGCCCTCCCCATGTTCCACCGCGCCGGCCGTCTCGCCCCGTGGGAGGGGGTCTACTTCTCGAGGTTGGCCCTGGCGCACGAAGCGGTGGGTCATCCCGAACCCGCGCTGGCCGCCTTCGAGCGCGCCGCGGCGCTGGCGCCGCTCGACGGCATCCGGGTCGGCCATGTGGCGCGGCTCCGATTTATCCTGGCCACGGCGGAACACCGCCCGGACGAGCAGGAGGCCGCCTACCGGCTGGCGCTCGCGGCCCTGGACCTGGCCCCGTCCCAGCCCAGCCTTTACGGAACCGCGATCATGCAGGCCCAGACGTTGGGGCGGCACGACGAGGTCGTGCGGTTGGCCGCGGCCCTGCGCGCCAGCGAGCCGGGCTGGGCCGCAAAACTCCTCGGCGTCAGTTCACCGTGACGCGATAGCCCGCAGACGGACTGTCGCTCCGGCCCATGCTAATTCACTGTGACGCGATAGCAGATGCATCCGGTGGTCTGGACGCCGGAGATGGGAAGCGTGAACCGGAGCCACCGGGTGCCTGCGATCGGGTTGGCCTCCGTGAACGCGGCCGGAGGCGTCACGGACGGCGCGGTCGAATAGGCCACCACCGGCGCGACGCCGTCGGTGTTTCCGCAGTTGAAGGACGCCGTCCCGGCCTCGGGCAGGAAGGTCGTTCCCATCGGGACCGCATCGGTGATCACGAAGGTGAACGCCGAGGCCGAGGAGTAGTTGGACCAGCACACCCGGAACTGCACCGTGTCGGCGGAGGCCGCGATCTGGAACCGCTGTTCCTTGGTGAGGTGGACATCGGCGCCCACCACCATGATCGTGGTCAGGCCGGTGATCGTCCCGTCCGTGATGTCCGATGGAATGAAGGTTTGCAGCCCCAGCTTCGTGAAGGTCACCTGGAAGAAGATCCGCACGCCGTTGGGCCCGCTGGCGTTGGCGCACGGCCCCGCCACCAGGCTGCTCGTCCAGGTGTAGTTATAGGTGTCCATGGCCGTGTTCTCGATCTTGGCGGCCGGGTCGGTGGAGGTGAAGGAGGTGGTCCCGCAGTAGTCCGTCTTCGTACTGCCCCCGTTGTCGATCACGACGATGGTCAGCCAGAAGGACTGGCCGGTGAACACCACGGGGGGCGCGATGACGTCGTAGTAGACGCCGCGCTGGAGGAACGGGGCGGTATAGAACTTCTCCCCGATGTTGCACTCGATGTACTGCGCGATGACGTTCCCGGGATTCCCGCCCGCCTGCACCTTCATGCGCCAGTTGCGCAGGCCCGGCGCCTTGGGCGCCGTCAACTGCATGAAGGAGATCGCCTCATCCACGTCGTTGGTGGTATAGGTCGCCGAGTAGCCATCGCTGGACGCGCAGTTGAGCCCCAGGTTGACCTTCGGGCAGAACACGTCAAAGCAGAAGATGTTGTATCCCCCGGTGCAGGTGTGACCCGATTCGTACGAATGCACCCAGTACTCGGTCCCGGTCTGCTGGCCCGGGGGCTGGCTGGCATGCAGCATCGAGCCGCCCGAGTAGCGGTCCACGATGGACCGCCCGCAGTACATCTGCACCCGGGCCGTGCCCGGCGAGGTCACGATGACCTTGTACAGCCGGTACCGCGTGGCGAACAGGGAATTGTCGTAGTTGGTGCCGTAGACATGGCCGTTGGCGCCGGTGGGGCCGGGAATCGCGGCCAACGGGCCCACCGTCTCCGTATTGGACTCGAGAATCCAGCTCCCCGCCGCGCCGACCAGGTCCAGCGTGATGTTGGCCGAATTGGGCGAGGGCAGGGTGGTGTCCAGGGGCGCGTACCGCCACACCTCGTAGTTGACGGTCACCGGGCTCACATTCCCGACGATGGCCGCGTCGCTGGAACCCGGGAGATGGCCGGCAAACAGGTAAAACGTGGCCGGCACCGCCTGGTTGACCAGCCCGCCGCTCTCCCGGTTGGGCGCCAGCGTGCCCAGGTCGTTGTACGATCCGCCGACGCCCACCCCCGTCCAGGCCTTGAGCACGATGAGCTTGGTGTCTGAGGAAAGGATCCGGAAATGGTCCCCGTAGGGGGCGACCGCCGGCTGACCGGGCTGGAACGACCACTGACTCCCCCGGTAGAGGTCCTGGTTGGCCAGGTAGTCCCAGGAGAGAGTCGTCGGGTTCCAGTTGAAGACGAACAGGGTGGTGTTCCGGTTGTCGTCCGTGTTGACGGCCTGCAGGCAGTCCTCGACCTGGGGCGTTCCCGTGTCCACGTCCCGCCGGAGCCAGGAATAGATAATGTATCCGCAGAAGTTGAGGCTGGTCGTCCCGGCATAGGAATTCGCGTCCTGATTGCCCCCGCCCAGGCACATGGACAGCTCCCAGACCATGGGCGCGTTCGAGACCATCTTGTGGAGGAAGTTGAACGGGAGGGACGGCTGGGCGCCCGCCACGAACGGGCTCGGAATATACCGCGCGGGGGACCGCTCGACCTTGCACCCCATCTCCCAGTCAGTGGCCGGACCGCCGGTACACGACCCCGCGTAGAGATCAATCTTGGGGCTGACCCCGCCCACGGCGGAGAAGGGCGCGCACGTCGTGTCGCAGGGCGCCGCGGCACAGCACCACTTCCGGTACAAGGCGAAGTCGCACGACTTGTTCAGCGGATAGAACGAGATAAAGTAGGTCTGGTTCACGCACCCCTTGAACCACGCGTTGTCGTCGCCGGCCCACCCGACATAACTGACGAAGGTCGTCCGCAGGACCACTAGCGCCTCGTGGGTGAAGGTGCGGCTGGCGCCCGCGTCGCCGCTCCCGCCGATAATGCCGGACTGGCCGTAGGCGCGCAGGGAGGCCCGGTTGGTGACGGTGGAGCCCACGGTGGTGGAGGTCTTGACCCGGCCCTT
>JAHFSL010000346.1 GCA_023265785.1 Candidatus Coatesiibacteriota bacterium
GATCGTGCTGGGCGAATACCAGGGGATCGCACTCACCCGGGAGGCCGTGATCGTCCGGCCGGAGGATGTGGATAGCGTCATCGAGGGCATGCGCCGCCGGATGGCCACCTACGCCGTGGTGGACCGCCCGGCGAAGTGGGGCGACCTGGCCATCATTGATTATCGAGGCCGCCTCGATGGCGCACCGTTCGAGGGCGGCGACGCGAAGGAGGTCCTGGTGTTCATCGGGGCCGGCGAGGCGATGCGCGAGATCGAGGAGGCGCTCGTGGGCCGGCTGGGCGGCGAGACCTTCCCGGTCCGCGCCGCGTACCCCGCGGACCATGCCAACCGGGAACTCGCGGGGAAGACCGCCGAACTGGCCGTCACGCTCCGGGAGCTCAAGGCCGCGACCCTGCCCGTCGCCGACGATGCCTTCGCGAAGACACTCGGCGACTACGCTACGATGGAGGCGGTCCGCGCCGCCGTTCGCGAGCGGCTGGCCGCGGAGAAGGCCCGCGAGACCCGGGACCGCCTGCGGGCGCAGGTGGTGGACCGGCTCCAGAAGTTCTCCCCCGCGGCCGTGGCCCCGACGCTGGTGGAGGAGGAGATGAACTACATGGCCGTCCGCGGCGCCGAGGAACTGGCGGGGCAGGGCATCCGCCGGATCGAGCAGTTGCGCATGCAGGCGGAGGGCTTCCGCAACCTGTTCAAGCCCGCGGCCGTGCGGGCGGTGCGCGAGGCCTTCGTGCTGGAGGCCATTGCCCGCAAGGAAGGTATCGCCGTCACTGATGATGAACTGGAGAAGGAGATTCGCGATTCCAGGCAGGGAAGCGGCGAAGCCGCAAACTCCTTCGGGGCGGCTCCCGATCCGGTGATCGCGCGGCTCAAGCAGGACGGGCGGTGGGAGCGGCTCCGGCAACGGTTGCGGCAGGACCGGACGCTGGACTGGGTGATCGACCGGGCCCAGGTGCACGAACGCACGCTGGGGATGTGAATGTTTCATAATGGGACGCCGGGAACCGAATAGCGGGTGACTGGGTTGGATGGAGAGCGAATCAATCACGCCGAGGGGGGTAAGAAACTAATGGGACTCATTCCGATGGTGGTGGAACAGACCGGCCGGGGCGAACGCGCCTATGACATTTTTTCGCGGTTGCTCAAGGAACGGATCGTCTTCATCGGCACGCCGATTGATGACGATGTCGCCAACCTGATCGTGGCCCAGTTGCTCTTCCTGGAGGGTGAGGACCCCGAAAAGCCGATCAACCTGTACATCAATTCACCGGGAGGCGTGGTGACCGCCGGACTGGCCATCTACGACACGATGCAATACATCCGGCCACCGGTCTCCACGATCTGCGTGGGGCAGGCCGCCTCGATGGCCGCGCTGCTCCTGTGCGCCGGCGCCAAGGGCCGCCGGTTCGCCCTGCCGCACTCGCGCATCCTGATCCACCAGCCGCTGGGCGGCGTCCAGGGGCAGGCCACCGACATTGACATTCAGGCGCGCGAGATCCTGCGCATGCGCGACCGGCTGAACGAGATCATCGTGACCCACACGGGGCAGACCATGGACAAGGTCAAGAAGGACACCGACCGCGACTTTTTCATGAGCGCGGCCGATTCCAAGGACTACGGCATCGTGGACGAGGTCTTCGTGCCCAAGAAGCTGGCGGCTGCGGACGGCGCCGTCATCGTGCCGCCCAAGGCCTGATGGCGGACGAGCAGCTCCCGACCGGCCCGATGCGGTACCCGCTCGTCCCGTTGCGGGACGTCGTGGTGTTTCCGTCCATGATCGTGCCGCTCAACGTGACCCGGCCGCTCTCCATGAAGGCGGTCGAGGCGGCCATGGCGTCCGGCGGGGGCAAGATCGTCCTCGTGGTCCAGAAGGATGCCTCCGTGGACGAGCCCGGGCCCACGGACCTCTACGATGTCGGGTGCGTGGCCGAAGTCCTCAAGGTGTTCAAGGCCACCGACAAGGCCCTCCGGGTGGGTGCCGAGGGCGCCCAGCGGGTGAAACTCAAGTCCTTCCTGCTCAAGGACGGCTACTACGAGGTCGAGGCCGAACCGCTGGAGGACCGGGGCGGGGCCGATGCCCCGCTCGAGGCGCTCTGGCGCACCGTGCAGAAACAGTTCGACGAGTACGCCAAGCTCTCGCGCCGCATCCCGCAGGAGGTCGTCTCCTCCATCACCAGCCTGGATTCCCCGGGGAGATTTTCCTTCATGGTGGCGACCTATCTGCCGCTCAAGGTCGAGGAGCGCCAGCAGGTGCTGTCCATGGACCGGGCCACGGCCCGCCTCGAGCATGTCTCGGGCGTCCTGGCCAAGGAACTCGAGATCCTCGACCTGGAGCGCAAGATCCAGTCCCGGGTTCGCAAGCAGATGGAGCGTACCCAGCGCGAGTGGTACCTCTCCGAGCAGATGAAAGCCATCCAGAAGGAGCTGGGCCAGAAGGACGAGGTAGAGGAGGAGGTGGCGGAACTGCGCCGCCGGATCAAGGAAAGCAACATGCCCGAGGAGGCCGGGACGCGGGCGAATCGCGAGGTGGACCGGCTGGCCAAGATGGCGCCGGTGTCCGCCGAGGCCACGGTCATCCGCACCTACGTGGACTGGCTGGTCTCGATTCCGTGGGCGGTGCGCACCGAGGACCGGCTGGACCTGAAGGAGGCCTCGAAGATCCTCGACCAGGACCATTACGGGCTGGACAAGATCAAGGAGCGGCTGATCGAGTTCCTGGCCGTCCGCGCCCTGCAGACCCGCCAGAAACAGGAGAAGGTCAAGAGTCCGATCCTCTGCCTCGTGGGGCCCCCGGGCGTGGGGAAGACCTCGCTGGGCAAGTCCATCGCGCGGGCGCTGGGGCGCAAGTTCGTTCGGATGTCGCTGGGCGGTGTCCGGGATGAGGCGGAAATCCGCGGCCACCGGCGGACCTACATCGGGGCCCTGCCGGGCAAGATCGTCCAGGGCATGCGCAAGGCGGGATCGCGCAACCCCGTCTTCCTGCTCGACGAGGTGGACAAGATGAGCATGGATTTCCGGGGCGATCCCTCCTCGGCGCTGCTGGAGGTCCTGGACCCCGAGCAGAACAAGGCGTTTAACGACCACTACCTCGAGGTGGACATGGACCTCTCCGAGGTGCTGTTCGTCACCACGGCCAACACGCTGTACGGCATCCCGTATCCGCTCCAGGACCGGCTCGAGATCCTGCGCCTGCCGGGCTACCTGGACATCGAGAAGGAGAAGATCGCCCGCCAGTTCCTCCTGCCCAAGCAGGTGAAGGAGCACGGCCTCAAGCCCGACGCCTTCCGGATCACCCGGCCGGCCCTCCATGCCCTGCTGGATGAGTACACCAAGGAGGCCGGCGTGCGGACGCTGGAGCGGACCCTGGGGACCGTCTGCCGCAAAATCGCCCGGGCCATCGTCGAGAATACCGCCAAGGGGCCCGTCGTGATCACCCCGAAGAACCTCAAGAAGTTCCTCGGCGTGGCGCCGTTCCCGGCCTCGGAAAAGATCGGCAAGGACGAGGTCGGGGTGGCCACCGGGCTGGCCTGGACCGAGTTCGGGGGCGAGACGCTGGAGATCGAGGTCGCCCTCCTGCCCGGTCGCGGCGCCGTGTCGCTGACGGGCAAGTTGGGCGATGTCATGAAGGAGTCGGCCCAGGCCGGTCTCTCCTACATCCGGGCCCGGGCCGAGAAGCTCGGCATCCCGCCGGACTTCAACCGGCGGCAGGACATCCATGTCCATATCCCCGAGGGCGCGACGCCCAAGGATGGCCCG
>JAHFSL010000034.1 GCA_023265785.1 Candidatus Coatesiibacteriota bacterium
GCGGCGCTGGCCTGCGCCGCGGCGGGAGCGACGCTGGTCAGCTCGTCAGCCGCCCTGGATGCGGCGGGGCGGCACTGGCACCGACTGACCGCCGCGGCGGGAATCGCGCTGGCCGCGCTCATCGCCGTGGGCGCCATCCACGAAGCCACGGCTCCATTTGCCGTCGCGATCGGCGCGCGGCCCGCCGCCGCGTACGGCCCGCACTCGTACCCGGGCGATGGGTACCCGGACGTCGTGCGCCGACTCACCATGCTCGTGCCGCCGGGCGACCGGGTGTACCTCCTCGGCCAGGAGTTCGGCTATGGGCTCTCCCGCCGGTCCTGGACCGATTTCTACTACCTGCGCCCGTCCCTCTACTGGTGGCTCCGGGATGCCGTCACGCCCGCCCGAATCGGGATCATCGCCCGGCAGTCACGCGTGACCTGGCTGGCCGAAAACCGGCCGGGTGAGGCCATGATGACAGCGGGTCGGCCATGGCGGATGGATTGGCCGCCCGCCCGCCGCCGCGCCTGGGAGATCTTCCGGCGAACGGCGTTGCGGCCGCGCGACCGCATCGCCGGCTGGACCCTCTACGAAATCAAGCGCTAATTAACCGTAACTCTGTAACAGACACAGCCCGTTGTGTTGACGCCCACCGAGGGGATGGTCCAGCGGAGCCACCGGGTGGGTGACGGGGCGTTGGTCGGGTTGGCCGATGTGAACGCCGCCGGCGGGGTGACCGAAGTGGCCTGCGAGTAGGCCACGGCGGGTGCCACCCCGCCCGTGTTCCCGCAGTCCAGCGCCGCGGTCCCGGCCTCCGGCACGAAGGTGGTTCCCATGGGGACCGCATCGGTGATCACGAAGGTGAACGCGGAGGATGACGAGTAGTTGCTCCAGCACACCCGGAAGGACACGGTATCCCCCGAGGCCCCGGAGGTGAACCGCGGTTCCTTGAACAGTTTCACGTCCACCCCGACGACGAGGGTGGCCGCAAGCCCGATGATGGACCCGTCCACGGTGTCCGAGGCGATGATGGTCTGCGTGCCCAGCCGGGTGAAGAAGACGTTCACGAACAGCCTTACCCCGTCGTCGTAAGGCGCCGAGCCGCAGGCGCCGCTGACGCTGGACCAGGTGTAGTTGTAGATGTCCATCGCGGTGTTCTGGATTTTCGCCCCGGGATCGGTGGAGGTGAATGTGGTGGTCCCGCAGTAGTCCACCTTGGTCCCCCCGGCGGCGTCCACCACGACCACGGTCAGCCACACGCTCTGGCCGATGTACACCACGGGTGGGATCAGGATGTCGTAGTGGACGCCGATGGACATGAACGGCGCGGTGTACATGCGCTGGGCATCGGTGTAATGGATGTACATCGCGAGCATGTTTCCCTGGGCGCCGCCGGCCAGCAGGTTGATCCGGATGTTCCGCTTCGTGTTGTTGCTGATCGCCGTGAACCCGTTGAACATCACGCACTGGTCCGGCCCGCCGGTCGTATAGGTATCCTGCACGCCATCGCCGGTGACCGCCCGCACCGCCATGCCCGTCTTGGGGCAGAACACGTCAATGGCGAAGGGCCAGGTGGCCTTGGCCCCCTTGTAGCCCAGCGTCTGGTACTGCGTGACCCAGAATTCCTGCCCCGTCTGGTTGCCGTCGGTGGCGTGCAGGACGGAGCCCCCGAACATCCCCATGAAGTGTGCGCCGGACACCACCTGCAGCGGCCCGCCGGCCAGCTGAACGATGCGCCAGATGCCCATGTCGGCGTTGGGGGTCTTGAAGGCATACCCGGGGTCGTAGGGCGGGCCGTATCCGTGGGCGTTGCCCGTGGGGCCGCAACAGGTGGTCAGCCCCGGCGTCACGGTGTCCGTGGGCCCCGCCAACCAGCTCCCGGAGGTGTCCGCCTGCCACGGGGAGACATTGGTCGGGGCGGGGAACGGGCGTCGCGGGCGGTACCACTCGATCCGGTAGGTGGCGGTCGTGGGCCCGACATTGGTGACGCCCACCTGGCGGTCATAGTCGTTTTCCTTGCCGGGAAACACATAAAAGGTATACCCGGCCCCGGATTTTGAGGTCATGGCACCGGTCTCCCGGTTGGGCGAGAGGTGGTTGTACACCTGCGCGCCCCCGTTCGCCCACTGGTGAATGACCAGCTTGGTCTGGGAGGAGACGATCCGGAAGTAGCCCTCGTCGCCGGGGTCCACCGGCGGCCGCGCCGCCTGTGATTCCGGGTCGATCTCGTAGGTGTCCCAGTAGTCCCAGGCCTTCGATCCCGTGTTCCACCGGAAGATGTGAACCGTGGTGTCGAGCGCGGCGTTGAACACCCCGTCCACATCCAGCGAGGTGTTCATGATATTGAGCGCATCGGAGACGATCGGGTCGGCGGCGTTCTCCCGCAGGTAGGTGTAGTGCATCAGCCCGGAAAAGGACAGCGAGGTCGCGGGGGTAAAGGTGTGACCATCGTCGAACGCGGTCTCCGCGTCCGGGAAGTAGGTCCAGAGGACCGGGGCATTCGAGACCAGCTTGTACAGGAAGTGGAACGGGTAGGTCGGGCACACGGGCTGGCCCGAATTCGGGGCGCACCCCAGGGTCCACCGGCTGTAGTGCGTGGGCGCGCGTTCCACGGCGCACCCGGTGGAGGCGGGGCACACCAGCCCGCCCAGGCAGGTCCCGATCAGCGGACCGATGGACGCCGACACGCCCCCCGAGACCGCGAAGGGCACGGCGCCGTCGTATTCGAGCCCGCGCAGTTCGAAATCCGTGGCCTTGCTCAACGGGAAGAAGATCAGAAAGGGACTGCATCCCCACCCCTCGGCCGTGACACCGACATACGACAGGTAGGTGGTGCGCAGGACGATCCGGGCCTCATGGGTGAAGACGCGGGGGCGGCCGGCATTGCCCGTCCCCCCGATGATGCCACTGCGGCCCATCTCCTGGATGGCGACCCGGTTGATCGCCGTCGAACCCGCCGCGACGGTCGTCACCACGCGCGCCTTCCATTTGAGTTCCACGGTCGCCTGGGGGGGCAGGTCCAGGTTCCAGGTCAGCATGGTCCGGCCGCCTCCGACGACGTACCCGGGTGAGGCTGCCGCGCACCCCCCCGGAGTCATCGTCCAGCCGGCGCACGGATCGTCAATCCCGTACCCCGCGCCCCAGACATCCAGCTGGGTTGGAACGGTGTCCCAGATCTGGGTGTCCCACCAGGTCTTCGTCGCCGACATGTTCTTGACGAAGATCGAGTAGATCATCTCATCGTCGGGCATCCCCGGCCGGCCGGCGAACAGGACGTCGTTGTCCCCCAGTTTCCAGAAGAGGTACCGGCGGACGGTCGCCCCCGTCGTCGCCGACCAGGCGGACGGGGCGCATCCGGAAGCACTGAACGCCGCGTTCACGGAATTGTTGAGGCCCGGCCCCTCGGGGGCCGCCACGTCGCCGGAGCCCGGCTCGAAGACCTCGCCGTTCCCCCAGTCCACGGTCACCTGGAAGGTGATCATCCCGGTGGGGCCCCCCGTAGTCGCCAGCGGTCCCGGAAAACTCCACTTGAGCGTCTGGGGCGGCCCGGTCGCGGGCTGGCCCCAGGCCACGTCGGGCGGCGGCGCGCCACTGCCCATCACATAATGGGTGTAGGTCGGCATGGTGTCAAAGACCTCGATGGCGGTCAGCGGCCCGGTCCCCGGGCGGCCATAGAAGATCGTATAGGTGACGGTGTCACCGGGAACCACGGTGTCCTTGTCCGAATCCTTGAGGACGTGAACAACCGTCATATCCCCGCCGGGCAGGTCATCCCACGGCACCGCCGTCCCGTGCTGGTCGGTCACGGACCCGCCCCACATCGTGTTCGAGAGCCCGTGGTACGGGAACCCCAGGTTAATGCTGACCCCGTCCGTCGGGCAGGGGGCGATGTCCACGTACAGGTCGATCTGGACCGCGGCCGCCAGGCACCCGACGCACAGCGGGTTGCATCCGGCCAGGTTGATGGTCGAGCCCGCCCAGGTCCAGGCATGGTAGGCCCCCGTATCCTCGGCATAGTTCCCCGCGTAGGTCATCAGGAATGTGGTCTTGGTGCCGTTGCACGACATGAGCCAGTACACGTTGGCGATGTCGGCCGGCAGGGCCGTGCCGAAATTCGCGACCGTCAGGCCCTTGAGGATCTCCGTGGGGTCGGGGTCGGTACAGCCCTCACAGAACTCGGCGACGAAGGAGCCCGCCCACACCCGGGACCAATTGGGAAACACCATCGTCCCGGGTGTCACCAGCCCGTTGTCCCACATGTCGTCGAGAAAGACGTCGGCCCGGCCGGGCGCCGCGGCGAGGAGGGCAAGGCACAGGACGGCGGGGCGCACCATGATCCGGATCAGGATTGCCGCCTTGCTCCCCACAGCCGTTCCCGCCCATTCTAGCGGAGAGGGCAGGGATCAGTTGGGCAGGATGTAGAGGCCGGGCCGGCCCGTCACGAGCGACACCGCCACCCAGACGGTGGCGATGATGGACTCCCCCAGGACCATGCCCAGAAAGAGCGGCAGGAGGCGCCGGTAGAGGGTGGCCCCGCCGAAGGTCATCACGCAGGCCTTGGCCAGCCAGCCCAGGAAGAGCGAGAACCAAATCATGACGATGGCCCAGGTCCCGCACACGATGAATCCGGCGGGATGCAGGGGCCACCAGACGAACCGGGAACGCAGGACCATGAGCGCCGCGGTGACCGCGCCGCCCACGACCATGTGGGCCGCCGAGACCGGAAGAATGCGGAGCGACCCCACCTGGACCCAGTCGTAGTTGGGGGGAGTCTTCTGGTAGGTGCTCAAGTCCCCCAGGTAGTACGCCTGCGACCACAGGTTCCCCCAGTCGTCGCCATTGACCCCGCCGTACTTGTAGCAGGTGGCGATGCGGCCGTAGGCCCCCGCCGCCAGCGCCACGATGGCCGTCAGGGCCAGGACGCCCAGCACCTTGCGCGCATGCGCGTGCACCGCCTCGCACACCCGGACCCCGTTCATGACATAGGGCAGGAGAATTTCCCGCAGGTCATGCATCGTGATGCCCTTGTGCATCATGAGGGTCGCCAGCGTGGAGCCGTGCAGGAACCGGGCCGGCACCAGCCCGGTCACGACGTCGAACACCACCGAGTCGTTGGCCACGAACAGCAGGCCCGCCTCGGCCACGATCCGGGTCAGGACCAGGAGAATGCTCAAGTACAGCGTGAGGCCGCCCAGCGCCGCCCACCACTGGACCCGCGCCGCCAGGAGCCACCCGAACATCCCTGCCAGCCCGAGGGCCAGGAGCCAAAAGGTCAGCCGGGCCGGCAGGAGGTCCTCGCCGGGATCGTCCACCCCCGTCCGGACGCGGCCCCACCAGCGGACGAGCGACCGGCGCGCCGACCAGCCCAGGAACCCCGCCAGCGCCAGCACCGCCCCGGCCGTCTCGTAGACCGGCTGTTGCTTCCACCAGTCCCCCCAGAACCCGGTCGCCCCCGACCCGAGCGAGGCGACGAAGACGAAGCTCAACTTGTACAGCACGAAGGTGGCCCAGATCGAGAAGGAGATCTCGGTCGTCAGCATGAAGGTCAGCCCGATGATCGAGAAGTACAGGTGGGCATCCTCCAGCGAGAACTCGCTCCATGGCCGGTCGGGGAAGAAGTTGTTGAAGTGCCAGACAAGCGGGAACGCGGGCAGGGTCGGGAAGTAGGTCTTCAACCCGTTGAGCCCGTAGACCACGATCGGGATGACCGCCCCGATCCAGACCTGCCGGTTGGACAGGAACTCGTTGAACAGCTTCCCCTCGGCCGGGGCCCGGGTGATCTCGATGGGCAGGTAGGTGACCGGAAAGATCAGCCGTTCGCGCGCCGCCCACTGCCGGTAGAACAGCGAGCAGAAGGCGAACATCACCGCCCAGAGCATCAGGGCGAAGGCGAACCAGACGGCCAGCGGCCGGAGCCACGGACCCCACGGAATGCCCTGGCCGTGCGGCAGCCCCTCGAAGTACCACCGGACCACATGGTCCTCGGGATCCTTGCTCACCACCATCCAGTCGGGCAGGTGGGCGAGGACGGTGGTTTTCCAGTCATTGGACGCGGTGGTGAAGTAGGCCGGGCCCGCCAGCCAGCCCGGAATGTAGCGCAGGAATCCCGCCGACCCGATCCCGCCCGCGACCCCCACCATGGACCACACCAGGAGCAGTTCGCCCTGGGACAACCCGCTGGTGCGGAACCACCGGCGGGCCAGGGTATTCGCCACCAGCACCAACCCGAGCAGGACCGCCATCCCCGCCGTCGGAAAGTGATTACCGATCAGCAGGGTGTTCTTGATGTAGAAGTCGTTGTAGGTCATCACGAGGTTCAGCCCGATGCCGATCACCAGCCCCAGCAGGACCGCCCGGAGGGTCACGGGCGATGGCGGGGCCGCGGACTCCGGGGAACGCATGAGGGCTACAATACCATCGCGTGACAACCCGCCTCCTCCTCGCGTGGGGCCTCCTCGCCCTCCTGCCCGCGGCGGGTCGGACCGCGCCGACAGTCCGCCCCGCGATCCCCGAACCATGGTGGGGCGTGACGATTGACAATGTGGACCCGCTGGCGCAGATCGAGGAGGCGTTGACGGGGTTCAGCCGTACCCTGACCGCCCGCGTCGTCTTTGAGGGCTCGGAGAGCGCGTCCCACTACCGCGACGCCGTCGCGGCCATCCGCCGCCACGCCTATGTCATGGGCGAGATCTGGGACTCGTACGACTTCAAGAAGTGCGGTGTCCGGCAGTACCGCCGCCGGACGGAGGAATACTGGAATGCGCTTCATGAATCCGTGGACCTCTGGGAGGTCGGCAACGAAATCAACGGCGAGTGGACCGGCCGGGACCGGGAGGTCGTGGAGAAGGTCCGGCTGGCCAATGAATTCCTGCGGGCCCGGGGCGAGCGGACGGCGGTGACCCTGGTCTACAACGAGGGGTGCTGGGAGAAGGCCGACCACGAGATGTTCCGGTGGTCGGAGGCCAATTTGCCTGCGGCCCTCCGGGCCCAATTCAACTATGTGCTGGTCAGTTACTACCAGGAGGACTGCGAGAACCGGTGGCCGGACTGGAACGCCGTGTTCACCCGGCTCGCCGCCCTCTTCCCCGGCGCCCAGGTCGGGTTTGGTGAGGTCGGGAGCGAGAAGGGGGACAAGCCGGGGCTCCTGAAGCGGTATTATGCGCTGGATGTGAAGGTGCCGGGATACGTGGGGGGCTACTTCTGGTGGTTCTTCAACCAGGACATGCTCCCGAAAACCAAGCCGCTCTGGCCGGTCCTGCGTGACGCCGTGGAGCGCGGGAGGCAACCATGAGTGGATCAGGAGTCCGGGTCGGGATCGTGGGGTGCGGCGGAATCGCGCGCGAGCACCTGGCCGCCTACCGTGCCGCAGGCGCCACAATCGTGTCAGTCTTCGATGTGAAGACGGCGGCCGCCGCGGCATTCGCCGCCGAAACCGGGGCCCGCGCCGCCGCCTCGCTGGTCGAGATGGCGGAGCGTGACCGGCCCGCCGCGGTGAGCGTCTGCACCCCCCCGGGCGTCCACCTCGACAATTGCCGGCCACTCCTGGCGGCGGGCATCGGCGTCCTGTGCGAGAAGCCGCTCGCGGCCACGCTGGCGGACGCGACGGCGCTGGCCGCGGCGGCCGCGGCCTCCAAGGCCCCGTTCATGGTGGCCTACTGCCACCGGTTTCACCCCCCCGTCATTGAACTCAAGACGTTGATTGCCGCGGGCACCCTGGGCACCCCCCTGCTGTTCCGGAACATCTTCGCGGGCTACATGGACCTGGTCGGCAACCACCGGGTCAACAAGGCCCTCTCGGGTGGCGGCACGATGATCGACAACGGGTCGCACTCCTCCGACCTGTTCCGCCATCTGGCCGGCGAACCAACCGCCGTGCAGGCGCTGACGGCCACGGTCATGCAGAAGATCCCCGTCGAGGACTTCGCCCTCATCCACCTCCGGACGGCCGGGGCGGCCCACGGGGAAATCACCCTGTCGCACTCGCTGAAAGTCGCGGGGAATTGGGTGGAATGGTACGGCACCAAGGGCACCGCGGTCATCAGCTACTGGAATGAGGGCTTCCCTGACCTGGCCTACCGGCTGGAGGGGCAGGACGCGTGGACCCCGGTGGACACCGCGAACCACCCGGACCGATTCGAGGGCGAGATCCGGCACTTCCTGGACTGCGTCCGGACCGGCAAGCCCCCGGTTGTGGGGGCGGCCGACGGGCTGGCCGCCGCCAGGATCATGGACGCGGCCTACCGGTCGGCCGCCGACGGCCGACTCGTGCCCGTCGCCCCCTGACCCGCGAAGCGGAGCTTGCCGCGCGGCTGGTGCAGGAACTCGCCGCGCTGGGCGTCCGCCCCGGTGGCGCCCTCATGGTCCACTCCTCGCTTTCCTCGCTGGGTCGGGTGGAGGGCGGACCGGAAACCGTCATCCAGGGACTCCTGACCGCGCTGGAGTCCGGTGGCACCCTGCTCCTCCCCGCATTAAGTTACGAGATTGTCACCCCGGAGGCGCCGGTCTTTGATTGCCTGCGCACCCGATCGAATGTCGGCGCAATCCCCGAATACTTTCGGACCCGGCCCGGGACGCGACGCAGTGAGCACCCCACCCACTCCGCCTGCGCGGTGGGACCTGGCGCGGAAGACTTCCTGACCGGCCATGAACTGGACGACACCCCGTGCGGCCCCCATTCGCCCTGGAGGAAACTGCGGGACCGGGCCGGGCAGGTCCTGTTCCTCGGGTGCGGGCTGGAGGCCAACACCTCGATGCACGGGGTCGAGGAGCTGGCGGAGCCGCCCTACCTCTACGGCCCGCCCGTCGCCTACACGATCACCCGGGCGTCAGGCGAATCCATCATTCGGTCCTGCCGCCCCCACGGATTCGCCGCGGTTGAACAGCGCTATGACCGGGTGGGGGCCATGCTGGAACCGGTTGGCGCGATCCGGCGCGGCAGGGTCCTTGCGGCGGACTGCCTTCTGCTCGAAGCGGGGCCCCTCTGGGACCACGCGGCATCAGCCCTTCAGCGAGACCCCTGGTTCTTCGTGGATCGCAAGTAGCTCCATTCATAGGCAAGAATCTTGTTTCCCCACGGCCCGTTCGCCCGGATGACCGGCGCCTCCCGCCGGAGTTGGTCGCCGAGCCCCGGATACCGCCGGGTGCCCAACCGCAGGGCCTCCGGGGTGGCCGCGATCAGGTCGCCGTCTTCCTTCTCCCGGAACGCCTCCAGGTCCAGCCAGAAGGACTTCCCCGCCACCCGGCAGGCATCCCGCATCGCGGCCAGGTAGACCAGGGCATCGCCGCACGGTGCCTCGCCCGGCCCCGGCGGACCCAGCGAGGCATGGAACACGCCGATGCCGTCCTGCATGGCCAGGATGTCCACCGGGCACGAATTCAGGAGGAGCGTGTACCACTTTCGAAATACGATCGGCGGCATGGCGTTCCAGCCGAAGAACGGCGAGATCACGATCGGCCGGCCGGGCGCCAGCTCCTTGAGCCGGGCCATCACCGGCAGGTAGTACCCGCGCAAGAGCCGCCCCAGCGGAGTCCCCGGCGCGGCACTCACCGGCTCCCAGGACCGCTGGCTGTCCGGCTCCTGCGGTAGGTACCAGCCCGCGAAGGCCGACGACCGGCCGAACCGCCGCCACAGGTCCTCGGCCACCCGCACGTTGAAGGCGGCGAGATCCCGGTACTGGGCCTGCGTATGGCCGCCGGTGAAGTTCCAATTGGTGCGGTACCCCAGCCCGACGATGACCGCGAGGCCGCCCGCCCGCTCGGCCGCCCCGAGCAGGTCCCCGACCAGGTTGCCCGACGGCGCGGGAAGCCCGAGGTCGTTGGGCGTCCAGAGCGCCTGGCCCGGATCGCCATAGGTCGCGTGCTGGAGGATCACGGTGTCCAGTCCCGCCGCCTTCATGGTCGCGACCTCGCGGTCCCACCACGCCGCGGACTGGCGCTCCCCCAGCCCGGAGACGAACGCGCCGGTGATCCGGGTGGGCGGCGGGCCGCCGCACCCGGCGAGCAACGCCAGCGCCAAAACACGAACGCCGGGACCCCCTTGCGGGAGCCCCGGCGTCGCTGGTCTCATCCCGCGCTTCATGTGCGCGGGCACGAGCCGGAAGGTTAGAAGCGGCGGTTGCCGCCCCCGAACCCGCCGCCGCCGGAGCGATTCTCCTGCGGCTTGGCCTCGTTCACCTTCAGGGCGCGGCCGCCCAGCGAGCGCCCGTTCAGCGCGGCGATCGCCTTGTTCGCCAGCTCCGCGTCGTCGATTTCAACGAACGCGAATCCGCGCGACTGGTTGGTGAACTTGTCCCGGATCACGGTCGCCCGGCTGACCGGCGCGACTTCGGCGAAGAACGCCTTCAACTGATCCTCATTCGTGTCGAAGCTCAGATTCCCGACATACAACTTGGCCATGTGTGGCCTCCTCAATCTGAAATGGACTCACCGAGCACTCACCGTTCTGGGGGGCCACGGAACCTTTTAAGTCGGTACGGGGAACCTTGCAACGCGAGACGCACGCTGATCGTCCGTCACCCTTGCGGGGACTTGAGAACTATACCATGAACGGCAAACGGGGGGGCCCTCCGGCCCCCCCGCGCGCTGACCCAGTCCCGCTTTCTGGCGGTTTCTAGAACCGGCGCGGGCCGGCGAATCCCCCCGCGCCGCCGCCACCGCCACCCGGTCCCCGGCCGCCCCCGCCCCCGAAGGCACGGGGTTCCTGCGGCTTGGCCTCGTTCACCTTGAGGGCCCGCCCCCCCAGCGCCCTGCCGTTCAGGGTCTCAACGGCCTTCTTCGCCGCCGCCTCGTCGTCGAACTCCACGAAGGCGAACCCGCGCGACCGGTTCGTGAACTTGTCGCGCACCACGGTCGCCCGGCTGGGCACCGCCACCTCGGCAAAGAACGCCTTCAACTGGTCCTCGGTCGTCTCAAACGGCAGGTTTCCGACATAGAGCTTGGCCATCGGTCGTGGTCTCCTTCACATCGGGTGGGTGATTCGGATCCGAACGTCCACGCCAGGGCGGCATTTCCGTCTCCGTGGGGGGAATATAACATGGCCCCTTTCCCCTGTCAGCCGGCGGCACCGCCCCCCGGGCTGATTCAGATCATGTGGGAAACCACCTCGCGTGGAGCTTCAGCAGGCGCACACGTCGCCTCCCAAATCCATGCCGCTCCCGACTGTTCTCAACTGGACATTGTTCCTGGCAGGTAACGATGACAATATCATCGCGGGCCATTCGCACCAGGTGCCGTGTGCAGAAGAACTTCTTGCAAACAGAACAGATGCCTCCCTTATGCGGCAGGGCCTCGAGCCGACAGGTTATGCATCTGGCTGGAGATATTCGATGCCAGATCGAGGACCCACGCGGATACTGGTCTGCCCTTCGGGGTAGTTCAGGCGGGTGCGGGTACCCGCGGAATGGCGCGGTTAAGGCTGGCGACCGCGCAGTCGGCGCGCGGGAGGAAGTGGAACGATCTTATCCAGGACATATAACACGGCAAAAATCCCCAGCATCAAGGTACCAATCATCACCACCCCTTCCATGATCCCTACCTCCTCCGCTTTTTTACTGGCTGATTCCCTTCACGGCCCGTCCCCTTGAGCAACTTGACTCCAAGAATCGCGGCCACCGCTCCCAGACCTGCGCCAATGATTGCAGTACCAAACGGTCTCTCGCCACCTCCTGTCGGGAAGAGGACTGCGATGACACTCGCCAGAATCATAGTCTTGGCGAGTGCCAGGAGGAGTTTCGCCACTTCAGTGTTTTGGATCTCGTCCAGATGGCGAAAACTCATCGCGCCTTCACAATACACCGGCACCACAACTCAATCAACTCTTCCCCCATCCCCGAGC
>JAHFSL010000347.1 GCA_023265785.1 Candidatus Coatesiibacteriota bacterium
GCGGCGGCGGCGCTCGGGGCGGGTGCCCCCGCCGTGCGCTGGCTCGCGGGGCCGCGCCGCCGGTCCGGCTTCCTCCGGCTCGCGGCGGGATCGGGATTCCTGGGGCTGGCCGTCCTCGGGGCCGGGTGTGCGGGGCTGGCGTTCGCGGGACCCGCGCGGCTGGCGGTGGTGGCGGCCGCGCTCGTCGCCCGTCCCTGGCGGTGGCGGATTCCCGCGGGCTGGCTGGGCGAGCCCGGCATCGCCTGGCCCGTAGCCGTGCTGGCGCTGGCCCTCTGGCCCGCCCTGCTCGGGGCGCTGGCGCCCGAGGTGAGCTTTGACGCGCTCGCGCACCACCTCGCGCACCCGGAGACCTACCGCGCCGCGCACAAAGTGATCGCCCTCCCGCACCACTTCCTCACGCACTATCCCGCGCTCCTCGAGATGCAGTACCTGCTGGCCTCCCTCGTGGCGGGCGATGTCCGGTGCGCGAAGCTCGTCCACTTCGGCTGGGGGCTGGTGGTTCTCGCGGCGCTGGCCGGCTGGGCGCGCGGGCACATGGAGGCGCGCTGGGCCATGGCCGCCGCCGCCGGTTTTTCGGTCCTGCCGTATGTCCAGACGGTCTTCATGTGGGCGTATGTGGACCTGGGTGCGGCGGCCTACTTCACGGCGGCCGTGCTGGCCGCCGCCGGCCCGACCCCGGCGCCGGCCCTGGCCGGGGTGCTGGCCGGCTGTTGCGCCGGCACCAAGGCCACCGGCGTCTTCGCGCCGATCCTGGTCGGGGCGATGCTGACCCGGCGTGGCCGGACGCTCACGGGCCCGGATCCGGCGGGGCGCGGGCTGGTCGGCTTCGCCGCCGCCGCCGCGCTGATCGCGGCACCGTGGGGGATCAAGAATCTGTTCTACACCGGGAACCCCTTCGCGCCCTTCCTCGCGGGCTGGTTCCCGACCCTCTGGTGGGACCCCACCAACCAGGCCCGGTACGCCCATGAGCTCCGCAGTTATGAGGCCGACGCGGCGTCGGCCGGACCGGGCTGGCTCCGCCTGCTCGCCCAACCGTGGTTGACGGGGGTCCGCAACTTTGGGGTGCTCGACCAGCAGTCGGGGATGAGCGTCTTCTTCCTCTGGGCGTTTCCCCTCCTGCTCCTCACGCGTGAGTCCGCCGGCGCCCTGCCCGCCCGGCTGGCGCTGGGCTGGTTTGTCCTCTGGCTGTTTGTGCCGCGGCAGATCCGCTACCTCCTGCCCGCCTGGCCGGCGGCCGCGGTGGCCGCCACCGTTGCGGTGCGCGCGCTCGCGCGTCGCGGGGGGCTGGCGGCGATTCCCGCGTGGATCGCGGGCGCCCTGCTGGCCTACCATCTGGCCTGGGCCTACCAGCGCGAGCACTTCGTCATCAATCCCGTGCGCGTCGTCTTCGGGCTGGAGACGCCCGAGGCGTACCTGACGCGGGGCCTGCCGGCCAAGCCGTACAGCATCCGGGTGATCCGGTGGATGCACGGCGCCATGCCTGATCGCCGGGTGGCGGTGGTCAGCCACTACGGGATGAACCTGCACTGGGGTCCGCGGGCCGTGGCCCAGTCGGTCTTCGACACGCCACTGATCGAGCGGTTTGCCCGGGAATCGGGCAGTCCCGCCCGCCTGCGGGTCCGGTTCCGCGAGGCCGGGCTGGACCGGGTGCTGTACACCAGCGTCGGCGGGTTCACCATGCACGCGGTGTACGGCATGTACGGATTCGATCCCGCGTCCGCCGTGCGCTGGCGCGCCTTCTGGTCGCGGTACGCCGAACTGGTCCACAATCAGGACGACCAGTTCTTCATCTTTGCCCTGCGTCCCCGACCCGGTCCGGTGGCCAGGATGTCGGCGGTTCCCGGTGTGGACGAGCAGGCCGTGGGCGCGCTGGACCAGGAGATCGTCCGCGCCGAGCAGGACGGGTCGCTCCCGGGCCTCCTGCCCCGGGTGGAGGCCGACTACCGGCGGATCGCGGCGGCACAGGGGAACGCCTGCGCCTGGGAACGCGTGGGGACGACCGCCCTGCGGGCCGGCCGGTGGGCCCCGGCTGCGGAGGCCCTCCGCCATGCCGTGGCGCTGGGGCGGGATACGGCCGTCCTGCACGACGCGCTGGGTGTCCTGGAGTCCAAGGAGGGCCGGATGGCCGATGCGATCCGGGAGTTCAAGAAGTCACTGGCCCTGCGGCCGGACCTGGACGACGCCCGCCGCAATCTTGTGAATCTCCTCTGGTCGCTTGACCAGCGGGGCGCTGCCCTGGCCGTGATCCGGGAGGGGCTGGCGCAGGACCCGCCGTCGGCGGTGATGGGCGAACTCTACATGCGGTACACCGGCCGCCCCCCGGAAGCCGGGCCATGAAGGGAGCGCCGTCGCAAGGGCCGGCCCGGTCCCGAGCGCCCGGCGGCCCCGCCTTGCCGTTCCTGCCGTGGCCCGCGCTGGTGCTGGCAACGGTGTGGACCGTCCTCGTGTGGGCCAACTGGCTTCCCGGCTTTCCCCTGTCCGCCGCGCAGTGGGCTGAGGCGGTGGAGCCTTGGATGCGGCTGACGCCGGGCGCGGTCGTGGCTTCGCTGGCGCGTCACGCACGCTGGATCGGGCTGGTCGGCCTGCTCGCCGCCGCCGCCGCGACCGCGGGATCCGCCGCCGTGCGCTGGCTGGCCGGCGCGCGCGGGGGAGTCACTCTGCGGCTGGCGGTCGGGGCGGGTGCGCTGGCGCTGACCACCCTGGGCGCGGGGCTGGCGTCGGTCCTGTTTCCCGGCGTGGGCTGGGTTGCGGTCGGGGCGGCCGCCCTGCCGGCCCTGCGGCGCATCCGTCGGCCGGCGGTCGGGTGGGCCCTGCGGCCCGCCACGCTTCCCCTGACGGCGGTCCTGGGCGCGGCGCTCGGGCTGGTGTTCACCGGGGCGCTTGCGCCCGAGGCCAGCTTCGACGGGATCGCGCACCACCTGGCTCACCCCGAGATTTACGCGGCGCACCACCGGATCCACGCCCTGCCGCACCACTTCCTCGCCAATGTTCCCGCGCTGGCCGAGATGCACTACCTGCTCGCCCGCCTGCTGGCGGGCGGGATGGAGCCCGCGAAACTCATCCATTTCGGTTGGGGGCTGGTGGCACTGGGCGCGCTGGTCGGTTGGGCGCGGGAATCACTGGAGGACCACTGGGCGCTGGCCGTGGGGGCCGTCTTCATGCTGATTCCGTATGCCCTGCTCGTCGGTCAGTGGTCGTATGTGGACCTGGCGGCCGCCGCGCTGGTGACCATCGCCCTGCGCGAGGCCCTGGCTCCCCGGCCGCGCCGGATTCTGCTGGGAGTCGTCTGCGGCCTCGCCGCCGGCACCAAACTGACCGGCGTTTTCGGGCTGGCCATCGTGCTGGCGATCCTTGCGGTCCGCGGCCGGAGCATCGCGGGTCTGCTCATCTCGTTTCTCATGGCGACCGCCCCGTGGGGGATGAAAAACCTCCTGATGACCGGCAACCCGGTGGCGCCGTTTGTCCCCGGTCTCTTTCCGACCCTGTGGTGGGAAACCGGGAATCACGCCCGGTACCGGGCGGAACTTGCCTCCTACAACACCGGGTCGCTGACCCTGCCGGGACTTGGCGGGTTCCTGGCGCGGGGCTGGGATGTCTCGATCCGGAACACCGGGGTCCTCGACACCTGGGCGGGTATGGGGGCGTGGTTCCTCTGGGGCCTGCCGCTCCTCCTGCTGGTCGGCGCCCCGGCCGCACGGGGGCCGGCACTGGCGGCCTGCGGCTGGTTCGTCCTCTGGCACCTGA
>JAHFSL010000348.1 GCA_023265785.1 Candidatus Coatesiibacteriota bacterium
AGCCCAGGAAGACCGAGAACCAGATCATGCTCATCGGCCAGCCCCCGGCCACGATGTAGCCCCAGGGCGCCAGCGGCCACCAGGGAAGCAGGGTGCGCAGGGCCAGCAGGCCGCCGGTCATGCCGAGGCCCGTCACCAGATGCGCCAGCGTCACCGGGAACACCCGCGCCCCGCCCACCCGGAGCCACTCGTACGCGGGAGGGTTCTTCTGGAACTTGGCGACATGCTCGTACAGCCCGGACTGCCACCCAAGGTTGTACGAAACGTCCCCCTGCATGGCGCCGTACTTGTAGCCCGTCGCGATCCGCCCGTAGGCCGCGGCGGCGAAGGCCACGAGGATGGTCAACGCGAGGACGCCCAGCACCTGGCGCGCCTTGAGGCCCGCCGCCTCGCAGGCGCGCACCCCATTCATGAGGTACGGCATGACGAGTTCCCTGAGGTCGCTCATCAGCCCGCCCCGCAGGGACACGTACGAGGCCAGCGTCGGGCCGTTGAGCCACGCCGCCGGGACCGCGCCGCACAGAAACTCATAGGCGATGGCTTCCACCCCGATGAGCAGCATGCCGCCCTCGATCACCAGCCGGGTGAGGACGAGGATGACGGATAGGAAGAGCGCACTGCCTAGCAGGGCGGCCCAGAGCTGGCCCCCCGCGGCCACCACCCAGCCGGTGACCCCGCCGATCCCGACCACCAGGAGGACGAGCGTGAGCCGCGGCGGCAGGAGGTCGTCCGCGGACGCGCCTCCCCGGGTTCCCGCCGCACGGCGCCACCAGTCACGCAGGCTCCGCCGGGCGATCCACACCAGGAATGCCGCCGTCGCCAGAACGGCGCCCGCCGCCTGGAAGACGACCAGGTTGGTGTACCAGTTCCCAAAGTAGCCGCTCGAGGCCCCGAGCGCGGCCACGCCGACATAGGACAGGTGGTAGAGCACGTAGAACACCCAGAGCGAGAGGGACATCTCGGTGGTCAGCAGGAACGTCAGTCCCACGATGGCAAAGTACACGTGCGCCCATCCCAGGTTGAATTCGCGCCACGGCCGGTCCACGAACCAGCCCCAGGTGCCGAAATCGAGCGGCACCCGGGGCAGGGCCGGGAGGTACGACCGCATCCCGTTGAGGCCGTACACGAGGATCGGGATCGCCGCCCCCACCCAGACCACCGGATCGCGCAGGAACGCGTTCACGCGGCGGCCGGATTCCGCGGGGCGGGTCAGCTCGACGGGCAGTTGGACGATCGGAAACGTCAGCCGCTCCCGGTCGGCCCACTGGCGGTAGAAGAGCGCCGTGGCCGCGAACATGAACGCATACATGGCCAGCCCGAATGCTCCCCAGCCCAGAATCGGCAGGACCCACGCCCCCCACGGAATGGACTCGCCCCGGGGCAGGCCCTCAAAGTACCAGCGGAGGGCGGGGCTGTCGGGGTTGCGCGAGACCAGCATCCAGTCGGGCAGGTGCGCCACGAGATAGGCGGTGTACTCGTTGGTGGGCGTGGCGTAGTAGGCGGGCGACGCCATGAACCCGGCGACCCCGCGCCAGAACCCGGTGGACCCCACGCCGCCGCCCAGCGCGACCATGGACCAGACCAGGAGGATCTCCGCTTGCGTGAACACCGCGCGCGTGTGCCGGAGCGCCCCATTGGCCAGCAGGACCAGCGCCAGGATCACGGCGGTGCCGAAGGTCGGCAGGTGGTTCAGGATCAGGGGCGTGTTGTGGAGGTAGTAGTCGTTGTAGAGCATGACCAGATTGAGCCCCACGACGAGGACCAGCCCCGTCACCACCGCCCGCACCGTCACGGCCGGTCCGGAGCCGGAGGGCGCGACGGGGCTCACGCGTCCATCCTACCCCGGGCCTGCCTTAGAATATGGGCACCATGAGCACCCCCCCGTCCGCCCTACCCGATCTGACCTCGGACTACTCCCTTCCCGCCGGCGCCGCGGCGTCCTACCGGAAGGATGGCCACCTGGCTCTGCGCGGCGTCGCATCCCCGGCCGAAGTCGCGGCCTACCGGCCCGTGATCACCGGCGTCGTGGATGAATATCGCGGCGGCCTCAAAAAGCTGGAGGACCGGGATACCTACGGCAAGGCCTTCGTCCAGATCGGCAACCTTTGGAAGAAGAACCAAGGGGTCGCGAAGTTCACGCTCGCGCGGCGGTTCGCGGGGATCGCGGCCGCCCTCATGGGCGTCCCGCGGGTCCGGCTGTACCACGACCAGGCGCTGTTCAAGGAGGCCGGCGGCGGGATCACCCCGTGGCACCAGGACCAGTACTACTGGCCGCTCGATCGGCCGGATACCATCACGATGTGGATGCCGCTCGTGAATCTCACCCCCGAGATGGGGGTCATGAAGTTCGCATCCAAGTCGCACGCGGGCGGACTGCTCGGGAACCTCGCCATTTCGGACAAGTCCGAGGAAGCGTACGACAAATTTGTGACCGAGAAGGGCTTCCCGGTCGCCGGCGGCCTGGCCATGGCCGCGGGCGACGCCACCTTCCACACCGGGTGGACCCTGCACCGGGCGCCGCCGAATTCTTCGGGCACCGAGCGCCAGGTCATGACGATCATCTGGTACGCCGACGGCATGAAGATTTCGGAACTCGACACCGACGGGCGGAAGAATGATGTGGCCTACATCTTCCCCGGCGGCAAGCCCGGCGACCCCGCCGTCAGCGCCGACACGCCGCTGGTCTGGCCCGAGTACCGCCCGTAATGGCCGCGGGGACCGGGGCGTCGGGGCCGCGGGTCCTGTCACGCGCGGAGGTGGACGCGTTCCGGACCCGGGGGTTCCTCCTGATTCCCGCGGTCTTCACCCCCGCCGAAACCGATGAACTGGCGGAACATCTCGATGGGCTGATCGCCGGCTGGGCCGAGACCAGCCCGGGGTGGTCAGGGCCGTGGCGCCAGGCGTACATGGATGAGGCCACGGAGAAAAAGTCGAAACTCACCGCGATGCATGACCTGTCCTTCTACTCCGACGCCTGGATGCGGGCGGTCACAAACCCGAAACTGGTCGGGGCGATGGTGGATCTCCTCGGCCCCAATGTCGAATTGCACCACTCCACCATGCACGTCAAACCCCCCGAAGCGGGCCACCCCTTCCCGATGCACCAGGACTGGGCCTTCTACCAGCACGCCGACGGGCGGTACGTGGACGTGCTCGTTCATCTTGATGAAACCCGTCACGAGAACGGCGAGATCCGGTTCCTGCCCGGATCCCACCGGAACGGCGCGCTGGAGCATGTCACGCAGACGCCCGCGGGGCCATGCACCCCGCACCTGCCCACCGACCGGTGGAAGCTGGAGGACACGGTGGCCGTCCCGGCGAAGCGCGGCGATGTGGTGTGTTTCTGCATCCATACCGTGCACGGGTCCCACATCAATGTCACCGGCAAGAACCGGCGGCTGGTGCGGATCGGCTACCGGGATCCGGAGAATCTCCAGACCGGCGGCCAGTCGCTGGGCCGTCCCGGGCTGATGGTCGCCGGGCGACGGCCACGACACGCCGGCCAGCCGCTGTTCTCGATCAACGGCCCGGCTTCCTGACCCGGGCGGATCGCCCCGCGTGCTGACGGTCCTCCTCGCGACCCGGCTCGCGCTGGCCGCCCCGCCGGTGAAGCACGCCCGGCCGCGGCTCAAGGTCACGCAGGGGATTCCCATCGGCGCGGTGTTCCGCCTGCCGCTGGGGGATGTGCGGCTCA
>JAHFSL010000349.1:0-3295 GCA_023265785.1 Candidatus Coatesiibacteriota bacterium
CGAACGCTGGCTTCCTCGACCTTGAGGGAGTCTGTCGCCCTCGTGTAGTACTTGATCCCCTCTTCCTCGCCCGAAGGCACCATGCCCTTGAACGACGAAAGTGGCATCCCAAACTTGGCATTCCGGAATCCGTTGTCCGCGTCAAGGCGGTCCACTTTCTTCTGGGCCATCCGGGCATTCTCATCGGCCTTCTGCCGAGCAAGCTGTTGGGCCGTTGGGGCCGCCATAGCCGGGACCAACGCCATCGCGGCGCAGGCCGCGGCCAGCACAAGCATCACAGGTTTCCGTTTCATGGGCGTTCTCCTTGAAAGATGGGGGTTGGAATCATGCCGGGTGTCCGGCTTCAAGCAACGGATTGAGGACCAGGACCAGGGTCAGCCCCTGCACGAGCAGAGCGACGCCCACGATAAGGCACCAGGTGGGCAAACGGGCCGGAAACGTTTCGGCCTCCACCTCAGCCTCGTAAAAATCCGCGATCTTGAGCAACATCTGGTCCAGTTTGCCGGTCTCCTGACCAGCGGAAATCATCTGGATCACCATGGCCGGAAAGGCGCCGGTCGCCTTGAGCGGACCGGCGATCTCCTCGCCTTCCTTGATCTTGGCGCGGGCCTCGAGGAGGGCGGTCGCCATCATGCCGCTTCCGAGACAGCGGGCGGTGATGTCCAGCCCGTCCAGGATGGGCACGCCGCTACTCTGGAGGGTCCCCAGGATTCTCGCGAAGCGCGCGACGGCCAGTTTTTTCAGGGTGGCGGACTTCGCCGTGGCCATGAAACCGAGCACCACGAGGCATGCAACGCCCACCACCCCGGCCAGCGGCCAGACATGCTCGTGCGTCACCATGCCGATAAGCCCCAGCCCGACCATGGTCGAGCCCAGGGCGAGCAGGAGCGGTGTGACTACCTCGACACGGTAACGAGTCCGATACGCGTTGGCCCGCTCCAATTCATACGCCAGCCGGTCCAGGATGACATCGAGGTTTCCTCCGATGTCTCCGGCCCGGCTGATCTGGACATAGAAGTCACTGAACACCGTGGGGTGCTTCGCCAGCGCCTCGGGAAACTTGGCCCCGGCGGCGATATCGTCCCTGAGCTGAAAGACAACGCCCTTGAATGCCGGATCGTCGTTCTGCTCGCCGATGATCCCAATCGCCTGCGTGAGCGGTAGACCCGCTGTCACCATCGTCGCCAACTGCCGGCTGAACAGCACGACCTCACTGCCATCAACACCTGTCATGGATGCCTCCTTGATCTATTGATCCGCACGGCTCAATTGGATGACTGCCTACAGCGTTCTAACCTCCGCCATCGTGGTGAGGCCCTGTCGCATCTTGGCGAGCGCCGCGTCCCGCATGGAACGCATGCCTTCTTTGACGGCCTGCGCATGGATGGCCGCCGCGCCGGCCTTCGCCTTGAGCAGGGCCGCCAGCGCCGGTGTCATTGGCATGACCTCGTAGGCTGCCGTCCGGCCCTTGTACCCCGATTGGTTACATGTCGCACATCCCGATCCTTTCTCGAACTTCGCACCGTCCCCCTTCCCGTCCCCGGCGGGAACAGCGCAGTCCCGGCACGGCCGACGCAGAAGGCGTTGGGCGGTTACCAGGGTGAGAGTGGAGGCAAGCAGGGCAGCATCCGGCCCCGAGTTTCCACACATAGCTCCCAAGGCGGCAAGGGTCGCTGCTGTGTCGGGGGTGTCCATGGTCCCGAGCACTAGGTGACCAGCCGCAGCGGCCTTGAGGGCGATATCCACCTCCATGGCATTCTGCAACCCGTCAACGAGGATGGATTTCGCCGCCTTGGCCGCCTCGGCCTTGAACGCGCCTGCCAGGTTTCGCCCGGCTCCCGGCTCCAGCTTGATGAAATTCGTCGAGGGACCGTGGAGGGTCGCCACATCCTCCCCCGCGATGAGGCACTTTCCCGGTCCGGAAATCTTGCTGAACGCGGTGTGCTGGGTGTTGGCTTTCCCGGACCCGCCGATGCCGGCAAACACCACCAGCCCACGCCCGGCCGTCAGGGCCGTCTCGATGGCGGTCCACTCACTCTTTTCCAGACCCAGTTCTTCGATCGTCAGGAGTTGCATGGGTGAAATCCTCCCTTTGTTCCGCCGCGGACCGGTTTCGTGACCAAGACGAGAATCCCGTGGGATAAGGGCGGTGCCGTCACGAGCAACAGGAACGGCCAGCCCTTCAGCACGATGCCGCATGGTAGCACGGGACATGGACCACGCGGACAAGATCGCGGCGCCGTGTTTCGGCCCTCATATTGTGCTGGCGGAGGAGGTTTAGCGGTTCTGCTTTCCCAGCCGGATCGCCAATTCACGCAGGTGGGCCGTCAGCTCGTTTTCGTCCCGGCCCTTGGCCTCATCGCTGTACAGGATCTTCCCGGTTTCCACCTGGATCACCCGGACCGTGACGAAGTAGGTGCTCAAAAGTTTCCCGAAACTGCCCACGATCATCCGCTGGACATTCAGCAACTTACCCAGTTTGACCGCGCATTCCTCGGACGTGCACCCGGATTGCTGGAAGGCGTGCTCGGCCAGGACCTTCTCCATGCTCTGGCGCTCAAGGACATTGAATGCGTTCGTCTTGACCAGTTCGCTCCGGAACAGGTCCGTGATCACCGCCGCATCGCCCGCGGACACGTTCTGGGCCACCAGATCCGAGATCGCGATGTTTTGAAGTCCGCTCCCCGCTGGCTTCGGGGTTGTGGCAAGATCCGTCGGCGCCGCGGTGACGGCATTCACGGTGACGGGTTCAACTTCCGGCACGGGTCGCGAGGCCGCGAACTCCGCGGCCGTGGGTCCGAAGGCGTAGGCTAGGCTGACCTTGTGGGTGAGGCCGACGGGGTGCGCCGCCATGGCATAATCAAATCCCATGCCGTGGTACTGTGCCGACAGGCCCAGGGTGAGCTGACCCGTCGCATCCGAGAGATCCGCCGTACCCGCCCGGAGCCCCAAACTCGCGCTCGGCCACCACTGTACCCCGATCGTCATGTGCGACGGAGCCCCGGTGGCCTGGACAAACTCGCCGCCCGCTCCCAGGTGCCATGCCTCGACCTGGTACGAGAGTCCGGCCCGCAATTCGGCCGGCAGGCCCTCGGATGGCAGGCCGGAGGCCGCGTCGGCGGGCCGCAGGGCCGCCCCGAGATTCCGGTAAGCCGCGCCCACCGTGGCCCTACCGACCTCGGCGGCAATCCCCACATCCGCCGCGCCCGCCGCCACGGAATCCCCCAGCACATTGTCGGAAAGGCCCTTGATCGTCAGCCCCGCACGCGCCCAGCCAGCCCGCCAGGCGGACGTC
>JAHFSL010000349.1:3305-3689 GCA_023265785.1 Candidatus Coatesiibacteriota bacterium
TGCCCCGAACCCGAAAGTGCTCTGCTGGCCGGCGAACATCGAGGATCCGGTCAACGCCAACTGGCCCCGGGTAGCCTGGTCCGCCAGCAGGGCCGGGTTGCTCCACGCGCGCAGGATGTCGCGACCGCCAACGCTCACATTTCCCATCCCCTGCTGGGGAACGCTCAACGGCAGGTTGAGGAACGACGCACCCGTCGCTCCTGATGCGACCGCGGTCCCCCCCCCCAGGAATGTGGACATGACGAGCGTGACGACCATGGGCACGCCCCGTCTCACTTATTCCTCTTGCGCACGATGAGGAGCGCCTGGCGGTCCTTGACCCCCGCGCTCGCCCCGACCACCCAGTACACCCCGGATCCCAGCCGGTTGCCGGCGTCATCCGTT